>NZ_JABWRO010000033.1:0-43529 GCF_014268985.1 Pseudomonas sp. RW10S2
CTGGCGGACGAAGCGATCGCCCGCCACGCCGCTATCGAAGCTTTCCTGCGCCAGTCGGCGGCGGAGCCGAGCGGCGCCCGACAAACCCTGGATCACATGCGCAAGGTGCTGGCATGAACGAGGAGCGCCCATGAAGAGTCACGAACTGAAAAGCCTGCAGACCCTGCGCCAATTGCGTGAACAGCGGGCGTCGGCGCAACTGGCCGCGCAGCGCCAGCTCTGTCGCGAAACCCATGCGGCCCTCGACGACGCCCGCCAGCGGCTGTGTCTGGCGCGGGAAACCTCCGCGCTCGAGGCAGAAAAACTCTACGGTCGCTTCAGCGAGGGGCTGTCGGTCAAGGCCTGGCTTGCCGCGCAAGTGCACCTGTCGGAGCTGGAGGACGAACAGGATACGCTGCTGGGTAATCTGGACGAGGCCCACGACTATCACCAGCAGCAGGAGCAGACCCAGGAGAGCCTGCGTCAGGCCCATGTCGCTCGCCAGCGCCAGGCCGATGCCTGGGATTCCCTGGTCGAAGGTCACGCCTTGGGCGAGCGCCGCGTAGGGGAAGCGCAGGATGAAGGCGAAGACCTGTTTGCCCCCTTGCTGGATCTCACGCCTTGACCCTGCAGACCACCGAGGTGCCCGCCGACGCGCTGGCCTTCGAGCACAGCCTGGAGCGCCTTGACCCGCATTGGCAAGCCCTGCACCAGCGCCTGCATCGGCCGCGCCAGCCCTGGCAGGGGCAGTTGGGCGGGGAGCCGCTGAGTGTCGCCTGGGCGTCGAGTGGTGTGGCGATGGATGAACCCCAGCTTGAGTTGTGGCTGTCGCTGGGCGACTCGCCCGTGCAGCTGCTCGTGCCGGCCCGTGCCCTCGATCTGCTCGGCTTGCCCGAGGGGCTGGTGCTGCCGAGCCTGCCCGCGGCGCTGTTGCTGGAGCAGGCGCTGCTGACGCTGATCGCGCCGCTGGAGCAGTTGTTCGCGCAGCCCATCCGCGTGCTCGACCGCGCGCTCGCGCAGTGCGTCGAGCTGGCGCCGCTGAGCCTTGACCTGGCGGTGCACCTGGGTGACAGCGCGCTGGCGGTGCAATTGCGCTGCGATACAGCGACCTGGGCCGAGATCGCCCTATTGCTGGAACAGCATGCCACCCCCATGCCCCACGACCTCGGTGGCCTGGCGCTGACGCTGGGCGTCGACGGCGGCGAAGCCTGGCTCAGCCTGGCCGAGCTGCGCAGCCTGCTGCCGGGCGATGTAGTCATGCTCGACCCCTGGTCGAACGATCATCTGCGCCTGCACCTGGACGACCAGTGGCAGGCCCGTGTGCAGCGCGACGGACAACGCCTGCAACTACTCGAACCCCCTATCACCGCGCTTGCCTTGAAGGAGCGACACATGAGCGAACAGGGCACCGGGCCGAGCCTGGACAGCAGCCTTGACGAGCTGCAACTGAAACTGGTCTGCCAGGTCGGCAGCGTCGAGTTGAGCCTGGCGCAACTGCGCGAGCTGGGCGTGGGCAGCGTGCTGGAGCTGGCGCCGCGGATGCACGAAGGCGTCGACCTGATGATCAACGGCCGACGCGTCGGCCAGGGCCAATTGGTGAAGATCGGCGACGGCCTGGGCGTGCGCCTGCTGAGCTTTGCCGCATCATGAGTGGCTACCAGCCAAACCTGATCGAGATCATCCTGGTCGTCGCCTCCATCGGCCTGATTCCGCTGGCGGTGGTGACCCTGACCGGGTTCCTGAAGATCTCCGTGGTGCTGTTCCTGATCCGCAACGCCCTGGGTGTGCAGCAGACGCCGCCGAACCTGGTGCTCTATGGCATCGCGCTGATCCTGTCGGTGTACGTCACCACGCCGGTGATCGGCGACATGTACCGGGCCGCGCAAAGCCACGGCCTGCAACTGGAGAACGCCGAGCAGCTCAAGGAGCTGGGCGAGGCGATCAGGCCGCCCTTGCAGGCGCACCTGTCGCGCTTCGCCAACGAGAGCGAGCGCGGTTTCTTCGTGCAGGCTACGCAGAACGTGTGGTCCGAAGAGGCCCGGGCCGAGTTGCGCGACGACGACTTGGTGGTGCTGATCCCGGCGTTCGTCAGCTCCGAGCTGACGCGGGCGTTCGAGATCGGTTTCCTGTTGTACATCCCCTTCCTGGTGGTCGACCTGCTGGTATCCAACGTGTTGATGGCGATGGGTATGTCGATGGTGTCGCCGACGCTGATCTCGATACCGCTGAAGCTGTTCCTCTTCGTTGCGCTGAGCGGCTGGTCGCGCTTGATGCATGGTCTGATTCTGAGCTACGGGAGCTGAGCCGATGGGACAGGACGTGTTCCTTTCGTTGATGAAGCAGGCGCTGATGACGGTGTTGCTGCTGTCGGCGCCAGCGCTGGGGGTGGCGATCATCGTCGGCCTGAGCGTGGGCCTCTTGCAGGCACTGACGCAGATCCAGGACCAGACCCTGCCGCAAGTGGTCAAACTGGTGGCGGTGCTGCTGCTGATCGTCTTCGTCGGCCCGCTGCTGGCCGGGCAGGTGATGGGGCTGGGCAACCAGGTGCTGGACAACTTCGCGCTGTGGACGCGCTGACCGGGCATGGACGCAGGTTTCGTCAATGCCTTTCTGGAGATCGCCTACCCGGTGATCAGTTCGGCCGCGCTCTCCACGGCCCGTGCCATGGGCTTGGTGGTGATCACCCCGGCCTTCAACCGCTTGGGCCTGACCGGGATGATCCGCACCTGCGCCGCCGTGGCGATTTCGGTGCCGATGTTCCTGCCGGTGTTCTCGGCCTTTACCGCCTCGCCTGAGCTTGGCGGATTCTGGCTGGCGGGCTTGCTGATCAAGGAGTTCCTGGTCGGGTTGGTGGTCGGTCTGTTGTTCGGCATCCCGTTCTGGGCGGCGGAAGTGGCGGGGGAGCTGATCGACCTGCAGCGGGGCTCGACCATGGCGCAACTGGTGGATCCGCTGTCGTCGGGAGAGTCGGGGGTGATGGCAACCTTGCTCACCGTGATGCTGATCGCGCTGTATTTCATGTCGGGTGGTTTCATCCTCATGGTCGATGGCTACCTGCACAGCTACCAGTTATGGCCGGTGACCCAGTTCACGCCGTTGTTCGCCGGTTCCGCGCTGACGGCGGTGCTGTCGATCCTCGACCAGGTGATGCGCATCGGGGTGCTGATGGTGTCGCCGTTGCTGATTTCGTTGCTGATCACCGACCTGATGCTCGCCTACCTTTCGCGCATGGCGCCGAGCCTGCACATCTTCGACCTGTCGCTGCCGGTGAAGAACCTGTTCTTCACCCTTCTGATGGTGGTCTACATCGGCTTCCTGGTGCCGCTGATGCTCGATCAGCTTGCGGAGTTTCGCGGCACGGTCGGGGTGCTGCAGAGCCTGGTGGAGGGGGGCAATGGCTGACACCAGCGAAGAGAAGTCGCAGCCGGCAACGGACAAGAAACTCAAGGACGCGCGCAAGAAGGGCCAGGTCGCCAAGAGCCAGGACCTGGTTTCGGGGGTGGTGATCCTGCTCTGCACCCTGTGCATCGCCATCCTCGCGCCACGGGCCAAGGCCCAGGTCACGGCACTGGTGGACCTGACCGCGCAGATCTACATCGAACCCTTCGCCACGGTGTGGCCGCGCCTGCTCGATACCGCCGAGCAACTGCTGATCGGCATCACCCTGCCGGTGATGGCGGTGACGGTGACGGCCGTGGTGCTGACCAACCTGGTGACCATGCGCGGGCTGGTGTTCTCGGTCGAGCCGCTGAAGCCGGATTTCAAGCGCATCAACCCGGCCGAGGGCTTCAAGCGGATCTTCGCCATGCGCAACGTGGTGGAATTCCTCAAGGGCCTGGTGAAGGTGCACTTGCTGGGGCTGGCGTTCTATGTGGTCGGGCGCCATGCGCTGCAGGCGTTGATGGAGTCGTCGCGGTGTGGGCCGGAGTGCCTGCAGTCGACCTTCCTGCTGGTGCTCAAGCCGCTGGTGTTCACGGTGCTGGCGGCGTTTCTGGTGCTGGGGGCGGCGGATGTGCTGATGCAGCGCTGGCTGTTCGGCCGCGACATGCGCATGACTCGCAGCGAGCAGAAGCGCGAGCGCAAGGATACCGATGGCGATCCGTTGATCAAGCGCGAGCTGCGCCGCCAGCGCCAGGAAATGCAGGCCATGGCGACCAAGCTGGGGCTGGGCCGGGCGTCGTTGATGGTGGGGGTGGCGGGTGGTTGGGTGGTGGGTTTGCGCTATGTGCGCGGCGAGACCCCGGTGCCGGTGGTGGTGTGCCAGGCAGACCCTGAAGACAGCGTGCGGATGCTTGGCGAAGCTGCACAACTGGGGATCCCCCATGCCATGGATGCCCGCCTGGCAGCGGAGCTTGCCCGGCGCACCGTGGCGGGGGACCCGGTGCCGGACAGCACCTTCCAGACCGTGGCGGATCTGTTGGTGGCTGCGCGGTTGATCTGAGCACCTTTGACGCCTTCAGCGTGCCGCTATCGAGAGCTTGCGGGAGCTCGGCGACCAGGTTGCGCGACCGACATCAAAGGCTCATGGAAGTCTGATCCCAGGCGAGCTCGACCTCTAGAACGCACCACCTTGGCAAATTACAAAACGGTCTCACCTGTGTGAAAACTGTGTGTTGACCAGGCGCTCCTGACGACGCTGATCCCAGGCCTGACTGGTGCGCCTGGGGGCTTCCTCCGGTGGGCTGGTCAACTGCGACAGGCTGGCGGTGATGCGTCCGGCCCAGAATCGCGCGCCCTGTTCCTGGGCCTCGTGCATGGCCTGATTAAGCAGTTCCTGGGCTTGCGCCTGGCGTTCGGGCGAATCGGGCCTGGCCAGCAGTTGGGCCTTGATGCGCAACAGCTCGGGACGGAACCAGCGTTCCTGGCGAGCGGCGGTCACGGCCAGGGTCTGGTCGAGGATCTCGATGGCCAACTGCTCCAGGCCCAGTTGCGCCAGACCTTGGGCGTACTCGCTGCGCACCAGGTTGTACAGCGGGCTGTCGCCGATCGCATGGAGCTGGTCGAGTGCTTCGCCCAGGCCGCGCACGCCATCTTCGGCATTGCCCTGGCGGATCAGCAGGATGTGCTCGAAGCACCGAGCGAACAGGCGCCATACCGGCATCTCGTGGTGCCCCAGGCTGTCCTTGAGGCGGGCAAGAAACTCGCGGCTGCGCTTTTCGTGGCCGACCAGCAGGGTGATGGGGATCGCGCTCAGGCTCAGGGTGTACCAGAGGCTGGCCGGGTGGTGCTGGGTCAACGCCGCCTCGACGTTGGCCTCGATGGTCAGCAGGGCCTGACCGACCTGGCCTTGCAGCAACTGCACCTGGGCCTTGAGTGAGCGCGCGGCGATCCCCTGGTCGAAGTGGCTGTCGATGACGTGGGCGCGGGGCATCATCGGGAAACTCAGGGCTTCGCTGATCGCCTGGCGGGCGCCATCGAAGTCGGCCATCTGGAACAGCGGCGTTGCACGCATGCGTCGGCCGAGCATGCGCCGCTCGAGGATGCCGGTGCGTTCGCTGAGCTGGATGTACTGGTTGGCCAGGTCCAGCGCCTCGGCGTGCTGGTTGCTGCAGCAGTGGTCGTGCCAGAGGCCCCACAGGCCGCGCAGTTCATGCTCGGTGTCGCCCAGGGTACGGGCGTCTTCGATCACCTGCTGCCAGGCGTCGCGGATCGACTGCCCGGCACCGCGGGTCAGGGCCATGACGCTGGCCGAGAGGGTCAGCAGGAGCATGCGCTGGCGAGGTGTGATGGCCTCGAAACGCAGTCCGCGGTCGACCCAGGCGTGGCATTCATCGACCCGCGACAGGCGCAGCCACAGCGGCACGCTCATCAGCGTGAGTTCGACGCCGAGGCAGGCGTCGCCCTGGTCGCTGAAACACCAGTCCAAGGCGCTGCGTACGCTGTCGCTGCCGGGGCTGTGCAGGGCCAGCCAGCTGTCGCTGTCCAGGCGCTCCAGGTCTTGCACCGCGCGGCGTTGCTCCTGAAGGGTGTATTGCGCGTGGCGCTGGGCGATAGCATCAGTCTCGTCATGCAGAGCCAGCTGCTGCGCTGCGTACACGCGGGCGGTGTGGTGCAGGCGGTAGCGCTTGATCGGTTGCGCGCCGGCGGCCACCAGCAGTGACTTGTCCATCAGGCTTTCCACCAGCCAGGCGGTGTCCTGGAACGGGCCCGGCTGGACCTCGACCACCGCCTTGGCGGCGGCGAGGGTGAAGCTGCCGGTGAACACCGACAACTGCCGGAACATCGCCTGCTCCTGCGTGCACAGCAGGGCGTGGCTCCACTCCAGCGAGGCTTGCAGGGTGCGGTGGCGGGGCAGGGCGGTACGCCGGCCGGCCATCTGCAGGCGGAAGTCGCCATCGAGCAGTTCGACCAGATAGGCCAGGCCAAAGGCGCGGACGTGGCTGGCGGCGATCTCGATGGCCAGCGGATTGCCGTCGAGGGTGCGGCACAGTGCGAGCGCCGCCGGCACGTCGGCATCGCCGAAGGCAAAGTCTGTGTCGTGCGCTGCGGCACGTTCGACGAACAACTGGACGGCGGGGCTGAGCAGGGCCTGGGCGGCGCACAGCACGTGATCGTTTGCGGGGCAGGGCAGCGGCGCGACCTCGTGGACGCATTCGCCTTCGGCGTGCAGGGCTTCGCGGCTGGTGACCAGGATATGGCAGCCCGGCGCCTGTTGCCGCAGGGCTTCGACCAGGGTCGCGGTGGCTTCGAGCACGTGGTCGCAGTTGTCCAGGATCAGCAGGTGGCGGGCTTCGTCGAGCAGGGAGGCGATCAGCGCCACGGCGTCTTGTGCGGTGCTATCGATGCCCAGGGCCGCCGCCACCATGTCGGCGACGCAGGCAGGCTGGTCAGCCTCGGTGAGGTCGACGAAGGTGCGCCCCTCGCTGAAGTCTTCGGCCATGGCGTGGGCGAGCGTCAGTGCCAGGGTGGTCTTGCCGATACCGCCGGTGCCGGTGAGGGTGAGCAGGCGGCGGCTGCGCAGGGTTTCGGCCAGGCTCTGGCGAATGTCGTCGCGGCCGATGACGCTGCTGCCAAGGCTCGGGAGATCGTTGCCGGTCTTCGTTGCGAGCAGGGGTTGTGGCGCCATTTCACGGATGGTCACCGGGGCCACGAAGCGGTAGCCGCGGCCCGGTACGGTGACGATGTAGGTGAAGTCGCCTTCTTCGCCAAGCACTCGGCGCAGGGTGGTCATCTGCGCGCGCAGGTTGCATTCCTCGACGACGACCTTGGGCCAGACCAGCGCCAGCAGCTCGTTCTTTTCCAACAGCTCGCCGGTTCGGCTCGCCAGCGTGACCAGCAGTTGCAGCGCACGGCTGCCCAACTGCACCAGTTCCCCGTCCTTGAACAGCAGATGCTGTTGGGGGTAGAGCACGAAGGACCCAAAGCACAGGGCGTTTTCCGGATCGGGGGTATCCAGGGCGTCCAGGGCGACAATCTTTCCGGGCTTGGTCTTGGTCAGGGGCATGATTAAACCTTTATGAATGAGTTAGTTATTGGCGGTCTTGAAGGGCGCCTTTGTTGTTTCACATGTTCAGGATAAACAGCACGATCCGACGTAAAGGTCTGTCTTGGCGGCACGGGCGAACTTCGATAGCCAAGGGCCATTCGTTTGTCATTGTTCGTTCATGTTTCGCAAGGCACGGCGCGGAAGGACTCCGCGGCGGATCAAGTTCTGGCAAGTATCGTGCCATGGATCCAATGATTATCAGGTAACGGGCGTCCTTGAACTTTCGCGAAACGATGCGCACGGCAGAGGGCGGTCGTTGTTTTATTCGGAATTCCGAATGTTTCATTCGTATGACGTTCGGGTTGCCGAATGAGTGAGGCTGTGGACGTGCTTTACAGGACGACGACGGCGAATGGAGGCTTTGTAAATCGCGGGCTGCACGGATCATGACGGTGTGTACTGACAAAAAGCCGAATAGCGCCTGGCGGTTCCCCGCCATACCTGGCAAAGGGTGTTAAGTGTGTGCGCGATGCGCAGCCACGGCGCGATTCATTGTTGGGCGGGGATAAACTGACCCCCTATGGATACTATTTAGATCATCCTTTTGTGTTGTTTATTAGTTGGCGGTAATCCGCCATCGCGAAGTTTGTGAACACATTCGCAGTTGTCATCTTTGTCATGAAACAAATGGCGGGTTTGCGGTAGGGTTTGCGGTCGTCTTTCGCAAACAGTCATGCGCACGCAGTTTGTTATTGGCTGTTTTTATTGGGAAAGTTTGGAAGTTTCGAGTAATTGCTCGAAAACGTTACGCGGGCCACCATTTTTTTGCACCACAACAGGTCGTGGCGACAAACCGCCACGCATGACAACACCCCGGGGCCGGGGTGCAGAAAGGCGGGAAGATCAGGGATGTGGGGCGGCGTTATCGGCTGCTCAGGCCACGCCGCCGTTGGCGCGCAGGATCTGGCCGTTGACCCAGCCGCTGTCGGGGCCGGCGAGGAAGGCGACGACACCGGCGATATCCTCTGGCTGGCCCAGGCGGCCCAGGGGCGGAGCCTGAGTGGCGGCCTGGATCTGCTCGGGCGTCTTGTCGGCCAGGAACAGATCGGTTTCCACCGGGCCAGGGGCCACGGCATTGACGGTGATGTTGCGACCGCGCAGCTCCTTGGCGAACACCTGGGTGAAGGCCTCGACCGCGGCCTTGGTGCCGTTGTAGATGGCGTAGCCTGGCATTTTCAGGGCCAGCGTGGTGCTGGTCAGGTTGATGATGCGCCCGCCGTCGTTCAGGCGTGTGGCTGCAGCGCGCAGGGTGTTGAACACGCCCTGGGTGTTGATCGCGAAGTTGCGGGCGTACAGCTCGTCGCTGGTCTGCGCCAAGGGCGCGACCTTGAGGATGCCGGCGTTGTTGACCAGCACATCGATGCGACCCAGTTGCCGCTCGAGGGTGTCGAACAGGGTTTGCACCTGGCCTGCGCTGGACACATCGGCCTTGAGGGCGATGGCCTTGCCGCCGGCCTGGCGGATCTCGCTCACCAGCGCATCGGCTTCGTCATCGTTGCTGGCGTAGTTGATCGCCACGGCGAAGCCGTCACGGCTGAGGCGGCGGGCGATGGCGGCACCGATGCCGCGCGAGGCGCCGGTGATCAAGGCTACTTGAGAGGTCATGCTGGGCATCCTTCTGAGTGGGTGTGGGAAGGAGTGTGGACTGTTGGCGAAAAAAGATAATTGCGCGGCAGGTGCGATCAGTGTTCCATTTGCTTTAATTATCGCCTTGGCGTCTTTTCCCTTGCGAAGCAAGCGTAGCCGCCACCTTCCAGGAGAACCCGTCCATGGATCGCTTCCAGGAAATGCAGGTGTTCGTGCGTATCGCCGAGCGCGGCAGTTTTTCCCAGGCCGCCGAAGACCTGCAGATCCCGCGGGCCACCGTCACCAACCTGATCAAGCGCCTGGAGCAGCGCCTCGGCGTGCGCCTGCTCGAGCGCACCACCCGGCATGTGCGCATGACCCACGATGGCGAGGCCTACTACCACCGATGCGTGCGCCTGTTGCTGGACCTCGAGGAGACCGAAAGCGCCTTTCGCAATGCCCCGCCCAAGGGCCTGCTGCGGGTCAACCTGCAGGGCACCCTGGCCAAGCATTTCGTCATGCCGGCGCTGGGTGGGTTTTTGGCGCAGTACCCGGACATCACCCTGCGCATCGGTGAGGACGACCGCCTGGTCGATCTGGTGCGCGAAGGCGTGGACTGCGTGCTGCGGGCGGGCCTGCTGCAGGATTCGTCGTTGATCGGCCGACAGGTCGCCAGCCTTGAACAGGTGACCGTGGCAAGCCCCGAGTACCTCGCGCAACACGGCACGCCCGCGACGCTGGACGACTTGCAGCAGCATTTCGCGGTGGATTACCTGTCCAGCGCCACCGGCAGGGCGGTGCCCCTGGAGTTCAGGGTCGGTCGTGAGGTGGTGGAGCGTTTGTTGCCAGCGAGGGTTTCGGTGACCGGCGTTGACCTGTACACCGGCGCGGCGCTGTCGGGGCTGGGGATCGTTCAGGTCCCGCGCTACCGGATTGTCCAGGAACTGGCGGCCGGCAGCCTGCGCGAAGTGTTGCCGGACTGCCCGCCACCGCCGATGCCGGTGTCGGTGGTGTACCCACAGAGCCGACAACTGTCGGCGCGGGTGCGGGTGTTTTCGCAGTGGTTGGCGGCGCAGTTAGGGCAAGGTCGCTGACCGGGTGACCGACGGTGAGGGAATAAACCGGCGTGGCGGGCGTTTACGAGCTGAAAACCCCAACGACCGGAGTCGTCACCATGCCCCACCTGCGTACCCTTGCCCACGGCACTCTGCTTCTCGGCACCCTTGGCCTGGCCAAGCGCTGAGCAGGCTCAGCCTGCGCTGAACAGTGCACGTGCTTCGTCGAAGCACTGTTCGGCGATGGCCGAGCGTGGTTCGCTGCGACGCAGCAACAGGCCCACCGGGCTGTGAATGCTGGCGTCGGCCACCGGGATGATGCGCAGGTGTTCGCTCAGCTCTTCCAGGCCGCAGTCCAGCGGCATCACCGCGCAGCAGATGCCGGCGTTCAGTGCCTGGATCAGTTGGAAGGTCGAGTCGCTTTCCAGCACGGCCTGGGGTTCCAGGCCGCGGCTGCGAAAGCTCAGGTCCAGCGACTGGCGGTAGTGCATGCCTTTGCTCAGCAGGCCCAGCGGCAGGCCGTCGAGGTCTTCCCAGCGCAGTTGCTCGGCGTCGAACTGGAAGTGTCGGGTATCGTGCAGCAGGCCCATGGTGGTGGTGCCCAGCTCGATCACATCGAAGAAGCTGACATTGACCTGGTCGAGGTAGCAGATGCCCAGGTCGAGCTGGTTGCGGCTCAGGCCGTCGATGATCTGCTCCGAACTCAGCGAGCTCAGCTGGAAGTGCAGTTCGGGGTATTTCTCGCGCAGCGGCAGCAGCAACTCCATCGGGTTGAAGCTGGCCAGCGGCACGGTGCCCAGGCGCAGGCTGCCGACCACCTGGCCGCGGCAACTGGCGGCCTCGGCCTGCAGGCCGTCGTGGGCGGCGAGCAGGGTCTTGGCCCAGGCCAGGATGCGCTCGCCGGCTTCGGTGAAGCCCTCGAAACGCTGGCCGCGCTTGACCAGCACCAGGTCGAGCTCATCCTCCAGGTTGCGCAGGCGCATCGACAGGGTCGGCTGGGTGATGTGGCACAGCGCGGCGGCCTGGCCGAAGTGGCGGGTCTGGTCGAGGGCGATGAGGAACTTGAGCTGCTTGATGTCCATGGTCGGGCCTGACGATAGAGAAGGACTGCACGACACGTCTTATCGACTGGACGCTCGCGCCGGGCCCCTAGCCTGACGCAAAAAACCCTGTGTAGACAAATCTTGTGAGCGGCCGTCCCTAGCTCAACACATGCTTCACCGGCTCCAGCACCGGCGGCAGCGGCTCGCCCAGCGCAGACAGCACATCGCGCTCCAGCGTGCGCACCATGGCGTCGGTGGGCAGGTCGTTCTCGTCGCGGCCGAACGGGTCTTCCAGTTCGTTGCCGATCGCATCCAGGCCAAGGAAGGTGTAGCTGACGATGGTGGTGAACAGCGGCGCGAGCCAGCCCAGGGGCTGGGCCAGGGCGAACGGCAACAGCAGGCAGAAGATATAGATGGTGCGGTGCAGCAGCAGGGTGTAGGGGAACGGCAGCGGCGTACCCTTGATCCGCTCGCAGGTCGCCTGCACCTCCGACAGCCCCAGCAGGCGTTGCTCGAGCAGGGTATAGCGGAATTCGCTGATGTGCTGCTGGGTGGCCAGGTGCGAGCAGTGCGCGCCGATCTGGCGCAGGATGCCGTCGCAGACATTGTGTTCGGTGCCGACTGCGCCCTCGGCTAGCCACGGCTTCGCGCCACGCAGTTCGTCCTCGTTGCGCAGGCGGGCGTTCAGCGCATGGGCGAAGCCGCACAGGCTGCGCAGCAGCTCACGTCGCAGGGCCGGATCTGCGATCACCACGCTTTCGCGGATGAACGAGCGAGTCTCGATGATCATCCGCCCCCAGGCCTTGCGCCCCTCCCACCAGCGGTCGTAGCAGGCGTTGTTGCGAAAGCTCATGAAGATCGACAGCGACAACCCGAGCAGGGTGAAGGGCGTGGCGCTGACCGGGTAGAACAGCGCCGGGTAGCGTCGCTCGACCAGCACGATCAGCGCTGCCAGCAGGGTCACCATCAGGCAGCGCAGGGCGATGCGCTTGACGATCGAGCCGCGCAGGGTGAACAGCATGCGCAGCATGTCGGTGTTGGAATGGACGATCAAGGCGGTTCCAGAGACGGCCGATCAGCCGCCGGTCATGTTCATGAAGCGCAGGATCTGCACCTCGCCACCCACCTCGAAGTGATGGCGGTAGGGCTTGAGGTGCACGGCGTCGCGAATCGCTTGCTCCAGGCGCTCGCTGTCGCCGGGATGGCTGCGCAGGACCTGTTTGAGGTCCATCGAATGCTCGTTGCCCAGGCACAGCAGCAACCGGCCTTCGACGGTCAGGCGCACGCGATTGCAGGTGGCGCAGAAGTTGTGGCTGTGCGGCGAGATGAAACCGACCCGCGTCTGCGGCGCTTCGGCCAGGCGCCAGTAGCGGGCCGGGCCTTGGGAGGATTCGGCCGATTCGATCAGGGTGAAGTGCGGTTCCAGGCGCTCGCGCACATCGTCGCTGGAGTAGAACGACTCGCCACGCTCGTGCTCGCTGATCACGCCCAACGGCATTTCCTCGATGAAGGTGATGTCCAGTTCGCGGTCGATGGCAAAGCGCACCAGGTCGACGATTTCATCGTCATTGCGGCCCTTGAGCACCACGCAGTTGAGCTTGGTACGGCGGAAGCCTGCCTGGCGCGCAGCGTCGATGCCGGCGATCACCTGGGCCAGGTCGCCGGTGCGGGTCAGGGCCTTGAAGCGTTGTGCATCGAGGCTGTCGAGGCTGATGTTCAGGCGTGTGACGCCAGCATCGAACAGCGGTTGGGCCAGTCGGCCAAGCTGCGAACCATTGCTGGTCATGCACAGCTCGCGCAGGCCGGGCAGGGCGGCGATGCGCCCGCACAGGTCGACGATGCCCTGGCGTACCAGCGGCTCGCCACCGGTCAGGCGGATCTTGCGGGTGCCCAGTGCGACGAAGCGCTCGGCGACCTGGTAGAGCTCTTCGAGGCTGAGGATCTGCTGGCGGGGCAGGAACTGCATGTCTTCGGCCATGCAGTAGACGCAGCGGAAGTCGCAGCGGTCGGTCACCGACATTCGCAGGTAGTCGATTTTTCGGTTGAAACCGTCGATCAGGGCCTGGCTGCTGTGTTCCACGTTCGCGCTCGGAAGGGTGGGGTGGGGTAATGTCCACGCTATAACCTGCAGGCACGGGCGTCAAATTGCTTTGCCCGACCGTTTGATAGGCGTGATCTATCAAGCGATCGGTAAGGGCGCATCAGGCCGCTGCCGTGATCTTCTCACCGATACACCGGAAACGCCGTGGTGTACTTGATCTGTTCCATGGCAAAGCTGGACGTGATGTTCGACAGCCCGTCGGTGCTGGTGATCAGCTTCTTGTAGAAGCGGTCGTAGGCGGCAATGTCGCTGACCACCACCCGCAGCATGTAGTCCCAGTCGCCGGACATGCGGTAGAACTCCATCACTTCCTCGAAACCGGTCACGGTCCTGGCGAAATGCTCGAGCCAGGCGCTGTCGTGGCGCTGGGTCTTGAGCTGGACGAACACGCTCAGGCCCAGGTTGATGCGCTCGGGGTCGAGCAGGGCGACGCGGCCGCGGATATAGCCTTCATCCTCCAGGCGCTTGACCCGTTTCCAGCAGGGTGTGGTAGTCAGGTTGACCGCCTCGGCCAGGTCTTTGAGGGAGATCGAGGCGTCGCGCTGGAGCAGGGTGAGGATGTGCTGGTCGAAACTGTCCATGGCGATTGCTGCCGAATTTGCAGAATAAGTTTCTCGAGAGTAGCTCAATCGGGGAATCGCTTGCTACGTCTGGCGCTGTTGCAGCGGCTCGGACCGGGATATGCGATAGTGGCGGTTTTCTACCTGACCCCTTCAGTCAACGGATCCGACCATGGCCGAAAAACCGCGCAATTTCGCCACCCGCACCATCCACGCCGGCGAGCAGTCCAGCGTCGCCGACAACGCTATCTTCCCGGCCATCGTCACCTCCAGCTCGTTCATCAAGCGCGGCCTGGACGATAACCCCGAATACGCTTACAGCCGCGTCAGCAACCCGACCCGGCACGCTTATGAAACCTGCGTCGCAGCCCTGGAAGAGGGTGTCGGTGCGGTCGCTTGTGCGTCGGGCGTGAGCGCCACTGCCACGGTGCTCGAGCTGCTGCCCAAGGATGCCCATGTGGTGGTGATGAATGGCGTCTATGGCGGCACCTTCCGCCTGATGGAGGACTACCGGGCACACACCTGCGGCCTGACCACCACCTATGTCGACCTCAACGACCTGGACGCCGTCGCCGCAGCGATCCGCCCGAATACGAAGATGATCTGGCTGGAGTCGCCGACCAACCCGCTGCTGCACCTGGTGGACATCAAGCCGCTGTGCGACCTGGCCCGCGAGCGCGGCATCCTCACCTGCATCGACAACACCTTCTGCTCGCCGTGGAACCAGCAACCGATCACCCTGGGGGTGGACCTGGTGATGCACTCGGCGAGCAAGTACATCGGCGGCCATTCCGACCTGACTGGCGGGGTGGTGGTGGCGGGCAATCCTGAACTGCTGGCGCGCCTGCGCAAAATCAGCATGGCGGTGGGCGCGATCCAGGGCCCGTTCGACTGCTACCTGGCCCTGCGCGGTCTGAAGACCCTCGATGTGCGCATGGAGCGCCAGAGCGCCAACGCCCTGCGTGTGGCGCAGTACCTGGAGCAGCACCCGCAGGTCGAGCAGGTCTTCTACCCAGGCCTTGCGAGCCATCCGCAGCATGCGCTGTGCCAGCGCCAGATGCGCACTGGCGGGGCGGTGGTGGCACTGCGTGTGAAGGGTGACCGTGCCGCGGTCAATCGCCTGGTCGAAGCGTTGTCGATCTTCGTCCTGGCTGACTCGCTGGGCGGTGTGGAGAGCATGATCAACCATTCCTGGACCATGTCGCACAACTCGCTCAGCCCGGAGCAGAAGGGCGTGATGGGTATCAGCGAGAACCTGGTGCGGTTGTCGATGGGGATCGAGGATTACCGCGACCTGATCGATGACCTTGAGGCGGGGTTGCGGGCGGCCGCGACGGCGTAGCAGCAAATATCGTAGGAGCGGCGGTTCGGCGCCCCGACTTGCCCGCGAAAAGCACATCGCGGTGTCTGGCACCGGCCAAGCCGGTGTTCGCAGGCAAGCCAGCTCCTACCACAAACCAGTGAGTTCGATTGAAAGGGCTCAACCCTTGGGCGGATGAATGATCCGCTCGATCTTGTCCTTGATCAGCAGACGTTCCTTGCGCAGGCGGTTGACCGCCTCGTCGTTGGTGCCGTTGCCTTCGGCGGCCAGCACTTCCTTGTCCTTGGCGTTGTATTCCTTGTGCAGCTTGTGCAGGTCCTGATCCTTGTCGATCAGGGCCTGGAATTTGTCTTCGGTAATGTGCAGGTCGGCTAGCAGATCGTGCGGGACTGGCATCTCTTCACCTCTGTTTCAGGGGTTGGTAAAAGTCCTGATCCTTCAGGATAGCTGCGTTTGCCGAAGGCGGGAGCGGTTCGCCGGGCATGGCTGCAGCGTCGCAACGCGGCTGAATGGCAGCTGAATGAACTTTAATTAATCATGAAAGACGCATGACAACTGATTGTTGGCGTCTTTTTCACAAAAAATTGATGCTACGCTTTCTAAAGTTCGGCCAACTTCCCAAGGTGCCCGCCCGGGTACGCCTGGTCGCTTCTAAACTCTGATTGCGAACGCCATGTTGAAAATCAAATCACTGCGGACCGAGTGGGTCACGCTGCTGGCCAGCCTTTACCTGTTGATCGGCCTCAATCTGTTCCTCTGGGAGCATCTGGAGACCATCCTGCCCTCCGGCATGGTTGGGCTGTGGCTGGGCCTGGCGTTTGCCGTACTGATGTTGTTCGCCTTCAACCTGATATTGACGTTGTTGGCCTTCAAGTATGTGTTGAAACCGGTATTGATTGTGCTTTTCATGAGTGGTGCCGGTGTCGCCTACTTCATGAATCAATATGGCGTACTTATTGATGCCGGGATGTTCCGCAATGTCGCCGAAACCAATATCGAGGAAGTGCGTGACTTGCTGTCGTTGAAGTTCGCACTTTATATGCTGGGGTTGGGCGTCGTGCCGTCGTTGTTGCTCTGGAAGGCGCGCATCGCCTACCGCCCCTGGCACCGCGAGCTGCTGGGCAAGCTCATCGTCAGCGGCGCCTGCGTTGCAGCCCTGGGCTCGATCGGCCTGGTCAATTACCAGGGCCTGTCGTCGCTGTTTCGCAATCACCACGAACTGCACTTGATGCTGACCCCCAGCAATATCGTCGGGGCGTCGTTCAGCTATGCCAGCGAAAAGCTCGGCAGCGCTGCCAAACCCTTCCAGAAATACGGCGAAGATGCCCATCGCGATGCCGCCTGGCAGAAGCATGAGCGCAAGTCGCTGACCGTTCTGGTGGTGGGTGAAAGTGCCCGGGCCGAGAACTTCGGTGTGCTGGGTTATGGCCGCGATACCACGCCACGCCTGTCGAAGGAGGCTGGCCTGCTGGGCTTTACCGATGTGCATTCTTGCGGGACCGAGACGGCTGTGTCGGTGCCTTGCATGTTCTCCGGCATGGCACGCAAGGACTACGACCCGAGCCTGGCCAGCCGCCGCGAGGGCCTGCTCGATATCCTCGGGCGTGCCGGCATCGAGGTGCAGTGGCGTGATAACCAGTCCGGCTGCAAAGGCACCTGCGATCGATTCAACTACGTCAACCTCACCAGCGCCAAGGACCCGGTCCTGTGCGCCGATGGCGAGTGCCATGACCAGATCCTGCTGCAGAACCTCGATGCGCTGCTCGACAGCCTCGACAAGGATACCGTGCTGGTGCTGCACCAGATGGGCAGCCATGGCCCTGACTACTACAAGCGTTACCCCGCGGGCTTCGAGCGCTTCACTCCGGTGTGCCGCAGCAACGCCCTGAACCAGTGCAGCCAGCAGGACATCGTCAACAGCTACGACAACACGCTGGCCTACACCGACGAGGTGCTGGCGTCGCTGGTCGACACCCTGCGCAAGCACCAGGACAAGGTCGACACCGCCATGATCTACCTCTCCGACCATGGCGAGTCGCTGGGCGAATACAACCTGTTCCTGCACGGCACCCCGTACATGCTTGCGCCTGACCAGCAGAAGCATATTCCGCTGCTGGCCTGGTTCTCCGACAGCTACCGCCAGGACTTCGCCATCGATACCGACTGCCTGTCGAAGATGCGTGACACGCCGCTGAGCCAGGACAACCTGTTCCACTCGATGCTGGGCCTGCTGCAGGTGCGCACCGAGGTGTACCAGCAGTCGCTGGACATGTTTGCCGGGTGCCGGCCCTGGTTGACGGCCAGGAACTGACAGCGCGCTATCGTTACCGCTGATCGCCACCATGGATGGCCCGGGTTTCACGAGCAGTGCCCGCGCCGTATATACTGCGCGCCAATGTTTGTGGGAGAGCCTTGTGGCCATCGAAATACACTGGATCCGTGACGACCAGACCCTGGCCGAACTCTGCCGGACGTGGCGCACGCTGCCGTTCGTGGCCGTCGACACCGAATTCATGCGGGTCGATACCTTCTATCCCAAGGCTGGCCTGGTGCAGGTCGGCGATGGTCAAAGCGCCTACCTGATCGACCCTCTGCTGATCCGCGATTGGCAGCCGCTGGGCGAATTGCTCGAAGACAGTAGCGTGGTCAAGGTGCTGCACGCCTGCAGCGAAGACCTCGAAGTCCTGCTGCGCCTGACCGGCAAGCTGCCGCAGCCGCTGTTCGATACGCAGTTGGCCGGTGGTTACCTGAACATCGGTTTTTCGATGGGCTATTCGCGCCTGGTCCAGGAAGTGCTGGGTATCGAACTGCCCAAGGGCGAGACGCGCTCCGACTGGTTGCAGCGCCCGTTGTCCGACACTCAGGTCAGCTACGCCGCCGAGGATGCCGTGCACCTGGCGGAGCTGTTCACCGCCCTGCGCCCGCGCCTGTCGGATGACAAGTACGCCTGGGTGCTGGAGGACGGCGCCGAGCTGGTCGCGCAAATGCGCCGTGAAGTCGAGCCCGAAACCCTTTACCGTGACGTCAAGCTGGCCTGGAAACTCGGCCCGCAGCAGTTGGCGGTGCTGCGCGAGCTGTGCGCCTGGCGCGAGCGTGAAGCCCGCAGCCGCGATGTGCCGCGCAGCCGGATCCTCAAGGAACACTCGCTGTGGCCCATGGCCAAGGGGCAGCCCGACACCCTGTCGGCGCTGGCCAAGATCGACGAAATGCACCCGCGCACCATCCGCCAGGACGGCGCAACGCTGCTCGAGTTGATCAAGAACGCCGCCAGCCAGCCCGCCGAGCAATGGCCCGCGGTGCTGCCCGAGCCGCTGCCAATCGAAGCCGCCGGCATTCTCAAGCGCCTGCGCGCCATCGGCCAGGCCGAAGGCGAGCGCCTGCAGATCGCCCCTGAGCTGATGCTGCGCAAGAAGGCCCTGGAAGCCCTGCTCAAGAGCGGCTACCCCAATGGCCCCTATCAATTGCCCGATTCGCTGCGCGGCTGGCGCCGTGAGCGGATGGGCCAGGCCCTGCTGGACGACCTGGCAGGCGCCGGAGAGACTCGATGAAACGTATCTGCTCGATCTACAAGAGCCCGCGCAAGCGCGAAATGTACCTGTATGTGCTCAAGGCCGAGGGCCTGGAGCGCGTGCCTGAGGGCTTGCTGCCGTTCTTCGGTACGCCGGTGCATGCCTTCGACCTGGTGCTGACCCCCGAGCGCAAGCTGGCTCGCGAGGACATCGCCAAGGTGCTGGAGAACCTCGACAACCAGGGTTACCACCTGCAGATGCCGCCGCCGGACGACGACTACATCGAGCACTTGCCCGAAGAGCTGCTGCGCCGCAACGATCCGGCCTGAGCCGGGCGCGAACCCTATCAACAGGCGGCCCTCGACGGGCCGCTTTCGTCGTTCTGCAAGGTTGTCATCGAGATGCGCGTTCTGATCGCTGAACAGGATCATGCCCTTTACGCTCGCCTGCTGGGCGAGCTGGCACCGGACCTGGAGGTCCTGACCAGTGGCGATTCCGCCGAATTGTCGCGCCACGCCCCCGAATGCCCGATCTGGCTGGGTGAGCCTCACCTGGTCGCCAGCCTGCTGCGCCAGGGCCACAAGCCGGCCTGGATGCAGTCCACCTGGGCGGGTATCACGCCACTGCTGGCCGACGGCCTGCCGCGTGACTATCGCCTGACCCGCGCGGTGGGCATCTTCGGCCAGGTCATGGCCGAGTACATGCTGACCTACATGCTGGCCCACGAGCGCGATGTACTGGCGCGGCTGGTCAGCCAGGTCGAGCGGCGCTGGGATGGCCGGCCGGGCAACAGCCTGGAAGGGCGCAAGGTGCTGATCGTCGGCACCGGCGACATCGGCCAGCGGGTCGCCGAGTTCCTGCTGCCGTTTGGCGTGACGCTGTATGGCGTAGCCAGCAGCCCGCGCGAGCAGGCGCCGTTCGTCGAAGTGGCGGGGCTGGATGCGTTGCCGCGGCTGGTCGGCCAGGTCGATTACGTACTCAACCTGCTGCCGGATACCCCGGCCACCCATGACCTGTACGATGCCGCGCTGTTTCAGTGCTTCAAGCCGACCGCGCTGTTCATCAACGCCGGGCGTGGTGTGGCGGTGGTCGATGCCGACCTGGTCGAGGCACTCAAGAGCGGGCACCTGGCTGGTGCCGTGATCGATGTCTGCCGCCAGGAGCCGTTGCCCCAGCGCCATCCGTTCTGGACCGCCTGGGGGTTGCTGCTGACCGGGCACAGTTCGGCGCCGACCTCGCCGGTGGCGATGGTGCGCTTGTTCGTCGAGAACGTGCGGGCGTATGCGGCGGGGCAGGGGCTGCGCGGGGAAGTGGATTTCTCGCGGGGGTATTGAGGTGCTTCTGCTGGCCCTATCGCGGGTTTTTCCCGCGATAGGGCCAACCGGGTCTTAGAGGCTGAAATCCCCCTCAGCCGCCAACTCGCTCAGCGGCCGGCGCGGACTCGGCACTTCACGTGCCTGCAACGCCTCGATCAGGCTGGCCTTGTCGCCCAGCTTGCCGATCGCCACCATCGCATGCAGCACATAACCTTCGGGGACCTTCAGCTCCTTGCGCGCCAGTTCCTGGTCGAACCCGGCCATGCCGTGAGTGTGCCAGCCGCTGATGCTCGCCTGCAGCGCCAGGTGGCCCCAGGCCGAACCGGTATCGAAGGTGTGCCACAGGGCAGGTGTCTCTTCGCTGGCGCCCGGGGCAGTGAAGGTGGTCTTGGAAAGGATCAGCACCAGCGCCGAGGCCTGCTGTGCCCAGCTGCGGTTGAACGGCACCAGGAATTCCAGGAAGCGCTCCCAGTTCGGCGTGTCGCGGCGGGCATAGAGGAAGCGCCAGGGTTGCGAGTTGTAGGCCGACGGCGCCCAGCGCGCAGCTTCGAGGAAACTCAGCAGGGTCTCTTCGCTGATGGGTTCAGCGGTGAACGCACGAGGTGACCAGCGGTTGATGAACTGCTCGTTGATGGCATAGTCGGCGATGCGGGGATTGACGCTCATGCGGGCTCCTGCGAAAGGACGAGGGAAAGCCTGAACGCTACTGCGTCCGCTCGGCACTGACAAGCGGTATGGCATTGCGTCGGGACAGGCTCTAGACTGGCGCCGCCGCGCGCCGCGGCCTTCAAAGTGATTGCAGGAAAACGTGTGATGATCGCCGACCCCGCGCCCTTCTGGCGGCGCAAGACCCTCGACCAGCTCGACCCGCAGGAGTGGGAGTCGCTTTGCGACGGCTGCGGGCTATGCTGCCTGCAGAAGCTCGAAGACGAGGATGACAACAGCATCTATTACACGCGTATCGCCTGCAAACTGCTGGACATGAACACCTGCCAGTGCAGCGACTACCCCAACCGCTTCGAGCAGGTGCCCGACTGCATCCAGCTCACGCCGGGCAAGGCCGACCAGTTCAAATGGCTGCCGACCACCTGTGGCTATCGACTGGTCAGCGAGGGCAAGGATCTGCCGGCCTGGCACCACTTGGTCTGTGGCGACCGCGAGCAGGTCCATGAGCAGCGCATTTCCCAGTCCGGGCGGATGCTCAGCGAGAACGACGTCGACGAAGACGACTGGGAAGACCACCTGATCTTTCGCGCCGGCTGATCCGCCTGGCCCGCGCCTCTGGGGAACAAGGAGTTTCTGTATGCGTCGCCCGTTGTTGTTGCTACTGGCCCTGTCGGCCAGCTTCCCGGCCTGGGCGAAGAAGGTCGATCTGGATTACCAGGTGCGCTTGCTGCCCCAGACGGGCCAGGCCGAAGTGCGCCTGACCCTGGCCGAGGGCACGCCGGTGCGCAGCCTGGACTTCGACCTGGGCAGGCAGGGTACCTACAGCGATTTCAAGGCGGACGGCCAATGGCAGGTGCAGCAGGACCGTGGCGTCTGGCACCCCGGAGCAGGCAAGAGCAGCCTCAGCTACCGCGTGCAGCTCGATGTGAAGCCCCATGGCAGCGCCCATGAGGCACGCATCACACCGCATTGGGCGTTGTTTCGCGGCGATCAGCTCGTGCCCCCAGCCCGTCTCGATCAGCAGGATGGCACCGAGTTGGTGACACGCCTGGCCTTCGAGCTGCCGTCGGGCTGGCAGAGTGTCGAGACGGCCTGGCCGCGCATCGGCAAGCAGAAATTCCGTATCGACAACGTCTCGCGCCTGTTCGACCGCCCCACTGGCTGGATACTCGCCGGCAACCTTGGCAGCCGCCGCGCACGCCTGGGTGATACCGAGGTGACGGTCGCCGCGCCGCAGGGGCAGGGCATGCGGCGCATGGATACCCTCACCCTGATGACCTTCGTCTGGCCGCAGTTGCAGGCGGTGTTCCCGCGCAATCCGCCCAAGCTGCTGGTGGTCGGTGCCCGCGACGACATGTGGCGCGGTGCGCGTGCCTCGCGCAACTCGCTGTACCTGCACAGCACCGGCCCGCTGATCGGCGAGAGCGGCAGCAGCCCGCTGCTGCGTGAGCTGGTGCAACTGTTCGCGCAGATCGACGACCGTGATCGCAGTGACTGGCTGGGCGAGAGCCTGACCGACTACTACGCCACCGAACTGCTGCGCCGCGCCGGCGGCCTGAGCGATGACCGCTACCAGGCGTTGCAGGCGCGATTGCAGAAGGACGGCGCCAAGGTCAAGACCCTTCGCACCGAGCAGGCCGACGCAATGCAGGTGGCCAGGGGCGTGCTGTTGCTGCAGGCGCTGGATCGCGAGATTCGCCTGCACAGCCACGACAAGCGCTCGCTGGACGACGTCACTCGCGCGCTGATGCGCATGGCCAGTGTCAGCACGGAGGAATTCATCCAGATCAGCGAGAGCGTTCTGGGGCGCGAGTCCGAGGTGCTGGAGAGCAAGTTGTTGCGTTGAGCGGGTGTCGGCTTCTTCGCGGGCAAGCCCGCTCCCACACCACCCTCAAGGCGGTGGAGGTCCTGAAGGAGCGGGCTTGCCCGCGAAGAGGCCACCGCCGATTCAAACCCCAGCCAACGGATCCTTACCCGTCACCGTCACCGTGCGGGTCGCCGCCTCGGCGCTGGCCTTGAGTGCCTTCAACTCCGCCGCTCCCCGTTCGATATCGGCATGCAACCGGTGGTACTCCGCACGATGCTTGTGGAACCAGGCCTTGGTCGCGCAATGGCCCTTGATGCCCCGGGCCAGCGCCATGCCGCCCACCGCTACCTGCAACAAGCCGATCAGCCCGCCGTGGCGCATCCCTTTGCTGATCATCAGGGCACCGCCCGCCAGTGAGCTGACGCGCTCCCAGCCCTGGACGTTGTGGTCATGCCTGTCTGACGCCGAATGGATATCGAGCATGGGTAGGTCTCCTTGTGGGTTGGTACATCAGCTGACCTTGGAGGCTGCCCCGGCGTTCAGTGCAATTACCCTGATCCCCGTTACTTGAACTTGGGCCCGGAGCGAGTATTCAAGCCCTTGGCCAGCCGGTCATACAGCACCACATTGACCGTCGCGGCCAGGTTCATGCAGCCCTGGGTGGGGATGTAGATGGTTTCTTCGCACCAGGCGCGTACGCTTTCGTCGAGGCTGCCGTCCTCCGGGCCGAAGATGTAGATCGCCCGATCCGGATGGGTGTATTCGGGCAGCGGCCGTGCGCCGTCGACCAGCTCCACTGCCACTGGCGTGCAGCCCAGCGGGATGATGCGCTGCAGGTCGTCGATGCCGATCAGCGGGATGTCGTAGTGCACCCGCTTGGTGTCGGTGACGAAGTCGCGGGCGCGCTCGTAGCGTTTGCCGGTGTAGAACACCGAGTTGACGCCATAGCAGCCTGCCGCTCGCATCACCGAGCCGACGTTTTCAGCAGATTTTGGGTTGAACAGGCCGATGCAGCTGTACCGTTTGTTCGCCACGAGTCGGGGCCCTTCGCAAAAAAAGAGCGCGATTATACGGGCTCGCCGACGCCGTGGGCGGATGAATCGACGGTCAGTCCTTCTTCATCAGGGCAGCCAGGCCGGCGAAGGGGTTGTGCGTGGCGACATTGGTTTTCGGCGTGCTCAGCGAGCCCTCGCCGAAATACTGCTGGTCGGTATAGCGCGAATGCTCGTTGTCGTGGCAGTACAGGCACAGCAACTCCCAGTTGGAGCCATCCTGGGGGTTGTTGTCGTGGTTGTGGTCGCGGTGGTGCACGGTCAGTTCCGACAGGCGCTTGCCGGAGAACTCACGGGCGCAGCGCCCGCAGACGTGCGGGTACATCTTCAGTGCCTTGTCGCGGTAGCCCATTTCCTTGTCGCGCTTGGCGTCGGCGAGGATGCGGTCGAGGCGGGCGGTGGCGGCGGAGTTGGAGGCCGAGCTCATGGTGTTACCTTTTTCGTTATCAGGGCAATGACGGTTATGGCGTTGAGTCTAGCGCGCCTGCGGGCCTGGCGGACAGGCAAAAGCGCGCAATTGGGCGTAGCCTTTAGGCAGGTTCCGGACGGGAGGTTAACGATGTTGCCTGTGATCCTTGCCACGCTGATGTTGCTTGCTGCCCCAGCGGCCGAAGCTGCCGGGCAGCCATCGGGGAGCATCACCCCGGTGCCCGGCGCGCCGGGTACGGCCACGCCCACGCCCTACCCGCAGATCACCCCGAGCACGCCGCCCAAGGCGGGCAGCAGTCAGCCTGGCGCGCCATTGCTGCCGCCGATGCCGCTGCCCGGGCCGCCAAAGGACCAGCCATTGCCGGGATTGTCCCAGGACCCGCCGAAAAAGAACGACTAGACCTGTTGCGAAAGGCGCTGGCCATCTTGCATCCGCAAGCGCTTCGACAACGCCACGGCCAGGGCACGGATGATCCGCGCGGCGATGCGTGGGGCGTCGTTGAGCATCTTGTCCAGCGAGTCCTTGCCCAGCGTCAGCAACTGGCAGTCACTGGCCGCCACGCAACTGGCCGAGCGACGTTCGCCGTCGAGCACGGCCATTTCGCCGAAGGCTCGGCCCTTGCGCAAGATCGCGATCTCGACTTGCTGGCCGTTGCCGTTGGTCTTGCGCACCGACACCGCGCCGCGGTGCAGGATGCACATGAAGGTGCCGGCGTCACCTTCGGCGAAGATGGTCTGGCCCTCGGTCATCGCCGCGATGGCGAAGTAACCGGCGACGGCCTGGAAGTCGCTGGGCTGCAGGCTGTCGAATAAGCCGCAGTCCATGAGCATGTCGCGGATTTCGGCGCTGAGGAGGCTTGGGTCGGGCATGTGTTGTTCTTCGTGTCGTCCGGTATTTGAGAGCTTCCACAGACCCTGCGGGAGAGGCCGCAGGGTGTGCGAGAACTCTATGACAACAAGAAATGCGATTTACACCACGCCCAACTCATTGAAGACGAACGCATATTCCAGGGCCACGTCTTTCAGCCCCTGATAGCGTCCGCTCATGCCGCCGTGGCCGGCGCCCATTTCGGTCTTGAGCAGCAGCAGGTTGTCGTCGGTCTTGCGGGTGCGCAGGCGCGCCACCCACTTGGCCGCCTCCCAGTACTGCACGCGGCTGTCGTTGTAGCCAGCCACCACCAGCATGGCCGGGTAGGCCTGGGCCTTGACGTTCTCGTAGGGGGCATAGGCCTTGATGCGTGCGTACACCTCAGGCTCTTCGGGGTTGCCCCACTCGTCGTACTCGGTGACGGTCAGCGGCAGCTCGGGGTCGAGCATGGTGTTGAGCACATCGACGAAAGGCACCTCGGCGATGGCGCAGCGGAACAGCTCCGGACGCTGGTTGAGCACCGCGCCCATCAGCAGGCCGCCGGCGCTGCCGCCGCTGATGGCCAGTTGCTCGGTGCGGGTGACGCCCTGGGCGATCAGGTGTTCGGCACAGGCGATGAAGTCGTCGAAGCTGTTCTGCTTGTGCTCCTGCTTGCCAGCGCGGTACCAGGCTTCACCCAGCTCGCCGCCGCCACGCACATGGGCGATGGCAAAGGCCACGCCGCGTTCGAGCAGGCTCAGGCGGGCGTGGGAGAACCAGGGGTCGAGGCTCTCGCCATAGGCGCCGTAGCCGTAGAGGTACAGCGGCACTTCGCGGTCCAGGTCCTGGCGGCGGCGCACCAGGCTGATCGGCACCTGGGTGCCGTCCTTGGCGGTCGCCCATAGGCGTTGGCTGACATAGTCGTCGGCATCGAAGCGACCGAGTACCGGGGTCTGCTTGAGCACCTGCTGCTCACCACTGGCCAGCTCCAGCTGGCGAACCTGGGCCGGGCGGTTGAGCGCTTCGTAGCGCAGGCGGATGCGCGTGCTGGAAAACTCCAGGCTGTCCTGCACGTAGAGGCTGTAGGCGGCGTCGGGCAGTTCGACGCGATAGGCCGGCAGGCCCTGGGGGCGGACTTCGATGATCGGCAGGCCGCCTTCACGCAGGCTCAGCGACAGCGCCGAAGCGTTCAGGCTCAAGCCTTCGAGCATGATGTCGTCACGGTGCGGCACCAGTACCTGCCATTGTGCGCGGCTGGGCACCTGGTCGGCCGAGGCGTGGAACAGGGCGAAGTTGATGCCGTCCTGGTTGCTGCGGATGAACCAGCGCCACTGGCCATCGAGCTGGCCGTGGTCGGGGAAGTACTCGTGGCCCTCTACCCGCGGCGCCAGGCAGGTGAAGTCGGCCTGTGGCGTGGCGGCATCGAGTACCCAGGCTTCGCTGGTGGTCTTGCTGTTGAGCAGCAGCACCAGTTGGCGTTCGGAACTTGCGCGGTAGCAGTGCAGGAAGAAGCGCCCATCGGGCTCTTCGAACACGGTGCTGGCGTCGCTTTCGCCCAGGGTGTGGCGGCGCAGGCGCCACGGGCGGTGGGTGTCGTCCAGTTCGGCGAAGAACAGCGTGCGGCTGTCGTTGGCCCAGGTCAGGCTGCCGTCGCAGTCGTCGAAGGGCAGGGTGGTGACGCTGCCGCTTTCCAGGTCCTTGATGTAAAGGGTGTAGACCTCGTCGCCGCTGGTGTCGAGGCTGTAGGCCAGCAGGCGATGGTCGGGGCTGACATTGAACGCGCCCAGGGCGAGGAAGCCGCCGTTGGCCAGGGCGTTGGGGTCGAGCAGCAGTTGCTCGGCGCTTTCGTCGACGCGGTTGCTGTCGTCGGCCGGGCGCGGGCAGCGGTAGTGGCGCGGGTATTCGTCGCCTGCCGTGGTGCGGGTGTAGTAGAGGTAGGGGCCCCATGGGGAGGGGAGCGACAGGTCGGTTTCGAGGATGCGGCCCTTGATTTCTTCGAACAGCTGTTCGCGCAGCTCGGCCTGGTCGGCGAGGCAGGCTTGCTGGTAGGCGTTTTCCTGCTCCAGGTAGGCCAGCACTTCGGGGGTGTCGCGTTCCTGCAGCCAGGCGTAGGGATCGGCGGCTTGGGCGGGGCGGGCGATGGGGGGCTTGGGTCTGGTATGCATGGGATGTCCGTGGTTTGGTGGCGTCTGTGCCGGCCTCTTCGCGAGCATTGCCGGTCTGCGGGAGCGGGCTTGTCCGCGAAGAGGCCGCTCAGGCTTCATAGAGGGAAGAGGCGCCTGTGCCCGTAAAAGTGTTTATCATAGGCATCTCTTTGCCTGCCTTGCACGGACACCATGATCGAACAAGACTACACACTGGCCTGGGGCCTCTACGCTGTCGCCGCCCTGGGCTGCCTGCTGGTGGCCTTCAAGTTCACCGGCTGGATGTGGCGCTGGCTGCGCGAGCCGCTGCGGGTGATCGTTGCCGTGCTGCTGTTCACTCCCACCATTGTCGACCCGGTCAAGGACAGCTTTGCCCCGGCCATTGCCATCACCGCCCTGGACCTGGCGTTCAAGGTGGGCAACAACGCCTGGCGCGCAGCCTCGGACCTGGCGATGTACGGCATGATCGCCTTTGGCCTTTACCTGCTGTTCGTGCTGGTGCGCTGGCCACTGGAAAAACGCGCTGGCGAGCGCCGCGAGAAGGTCGAGGCCGCCGCCAAGCGCCAGGCGGCCGAAGACGATGCGGTGATGGCCGATGCGCCCGTCGCCGATCGTCGCGATCGCTACCGTGAAGAGCCACCTGCTGCCCCGGTGCGTCGCCCGGGCAATGGTGGCGGCCGCGTCGAGCCACGGATCTAGGACGGAGCCCTCGCCAATGTGTGAATTGCTGGGCATGAGTGCCAACGTCCCCACCGATATCGTCTTCAGCTTCACAGGCCTGATGCAGCGCGGCGGGCGTACCGGGCCGCACCGCGATGGCTGGGGCATTGCCTTCTACGAAGGGCGTGGCCTGCGCCTGTTCCAGGACCCGGCCGCGAGCAGCGAGTCGGAGGTGGCCAACCTGGTGCAGCGTTACCCGATCAAGAGCGAAGTGGTTATTGGCCATATCCGCCAGGCCAACGTCGGCAAGGTCTGCCTGTCCAACACCCACCCCTTCGTGCGTGAGCTGTGGGGGCGCAACTGGTGCTTCGCGCACAACGGCCAGCTCGCCGATTTCAGTGGCGAGAAGACGTTCTACCGCCCGGTCGGCGACACTGACAGCGAAGCCGCCTTCTGCGACCTGCTCAACCGCGTTCGTGCGGCATTCCCCGAGCCCGTCGAGGTCGAGGCGCTGCTGCCGGTGCTGGTCGAGGCCTGCGCAGGCTACCGCGCGAAGGGCGTGTTCAACTGCCTGCTCAGCGACGGCGACTGGCTGTTCTGCTTCTGTTCGACCAAGCTGGTACACATCACCCGACGCGCGCCTTTTGGTGCCGCGCGGTTGAAGGATGTCGACCTGATCGTGGATTTTCAATCGGAAACCACGCCCAATGACGTGGTCACGGTGATCGCCACCGAGGCCCTGACCGAAAACGAGACCTGGCAGCGTTACGAGCCGGGTCAATGGGCCCTGTGGCGGCACGGCGAGTGCGTCGCCAAAGGCTAAGGACAGAGCATGTTCAGAAGTTACCTGCGTTTGCTGCTGTTCACCTTCGGCCTGCTGGCCGGTGTCCAGGTGCCCGGCCTGGTCAAGGACTACAGCCAGCGGGTCGAGGCGCACATGCTCGAGTCGCGCGAAGCGCTGGCGGGCTTCCAGGAAACCGCCGAGCGCTTCTTCAAGGGCGATCTGCAGGCGTTGGTGCGCCATTACCGTACCAGCGACGACCCGGTGTTCAACAGTGACGCCAACAGCATCGAAAGCCTGATGATTCGCAACCAGTTGCTGGAAAACGAATGGCAGGCGCTGCAAGGCAGTTGGGCCAGCCGCAGCTGGCATGTGCTGGTGCAGGCCGATCCGCAGCTGCGCGAAGAGACGCTCAAGGGCTATAGCTACCAGATCCTGCTGGTGCCCGAGGCGATCGGCTGGGGGATTGCCAGCGGCTTCCTGCTGGCGTTCCTGGTCGAGAGCCTGTTGCTGGGGATCGGTTGGGTGATCCTGGGCGGGCGGCGTCGGGCGGTGAAGGAAAGCTGGCGCTAGGCTGCCGGTATTTCGTTGCCGGGGCGGGCCTCATCGCGGGACGAGTCGCAGCGATGAGGCCGAAACTGACACATCCCTGGCTCAGACCAGCACGATCCGCTGCACCCCCACATCCTGCGCATAGCGCTCCAGCACCTGCCGGCACAACCCTACCACCTCGTCCACCAGTTCCACCCCGGTCTGCCACGACACCACCAGCTCCAGGCTAGGCGGTGGCTGCAGCCCGGTCAGCAGCACCAGTTCGCCGCGTGCCAGCTCTGCGGCGACCAGCGCCGGGGGCAGGGCGCCGATGCCGAAGCCGTCGCGCAGCAACCGGGTGATGGCCGACACCGAGTTCACGCAGTTCAGCCGCGGCGTCTCGCTCCCCGCGCTCTGCAGCAGGCTGAACACCTCCTGGTGCGGCCGTGAGTTGCGCGAAAAGGTGATGATCCGCTCGCGCGCCAGTTCGGCCAGCGATGCATAGTCGCGATGGTGCGGTGAGCCGGTGGCGACGATCCAGCCCATCGGGTAGCGCGCAAGGTCCAGGCTGCGGATGCTTTCCTGGCGCAGCAGGTCGGTCTGCAGGATCACGTCGAGAAAACCCTTCTGCAACTGGTCGCGCAGGTTCAGCGAGGTGTCGGCGACCAACTCGATTTCCACCTGCGGGTAGCGCTCGGTCAACTCGGCCACCAAGGCGCTCATCCAGGTGTGGATCACCGTGTCCATGACCCCCAGGCGGATCCGACCGACCACGGCCCGTTCGCCGCCCAGCGACTGTTTCATCGCCTTGGCGGTGTCGAGCATGTGCTCGGCGTACTCCAGCACCTTGCTGCCTTCCGGTGTCAGGCTGACGCCGCGCGAGTCGCGCAGCAGCAGCTTCACGCCCAGGTCGGCCTCCAGCGCGGCGATGCGGCTGGACACCGAGGCCTGGGTGGTGAACAGCTTCTCGGCCGTAAGGCGAAAGCTCTTGAGCCGGGCGACCCAGACGAAGGTTTCGAGAAATCGCAGGTTCATCGTGTGCTCGCAGGGCAGGGCGATCAGGTTTTCTTGTTCCAGACCGACGGTTTTTCTCGTTGGACGCAGGTTGCGCGGGCTTTGAACAATAGCGTCCAGGCCGCGACCACGCAGTCGTTCCTCAAACAATACCAACAAGCCGAGGCATCCATGAACCCCACCGGCGTACAGCAGCAGGCACCCGCCCGATCTTCGGGCGGGCCCTTTGCCTGGTACCGTGACATCGACTCCCAGCAACGACGCACCTTCTGGAGCTGCAAGATCGGCTATGGCCTGGACGGCATGGACACGCAGATGCTCAGCTTCGTCATCCCCACCCTGATCATGATCTGGGGCATCAGCACTGCCGAAGCCGGCCTGATCCACACCAGCACCCTGATCGCCTCGGCCATCGGCGGCTGGGTCGCCGGTATCCTCTCCGACCGCATTGGCCGCGTACGTACCCTGCAACTGACCGTGCTGTGGTTCGCCTTCTTCACCTTCCTCTGCGGCTTCGCCCAGAGCTACGAGCAGTTACTGATCGCCCGCACCCTGATGGGCTTTGGCTTCGGTGGCGAGTGGACCGCCGGTGCAGTGCTGATCGGCGAGGTGATCCGTGCCCAGGACCGCGGCAAGGCAGTGGGCATGGTGCAATCGGGCTGGGCCATCGGCTGGGGCCTGACCGCGATCCTCTACGCCTTGTTGTTCTCCTGGCTGCCGGCCGAACAGGCCTGGCGTGCGCTGTTCCTGCTCGGGTTGTTGCCGGCGATCTTCGTGATCTTCGTGCGCCGCATGGTCAAGGACCCGGAGGTCTACCGCGAAGCCAAGAGCGCGGAAAAGCCTGAAGCGCCTTCGCACTTCTACGAAATCTTCGCCTCCGGCATGCTCTGGACCACGATCCGCGCTTCGCTGCTGACCACCGGCGCCCTGGGTGGCTACTACGCCATCACCTCGTGGCTGCCGACCTTCCTCAAGAACGAGCGTGGCCTGAGCGTGCTGGGCACTGGTGGCTACCTGGCCATGGTCATCGTCGGCTCCTACATCGGCTATGTGATCAGCGCCTACCTCAGTGACCTGCTGGGGCGTCGCAAGAATTTCATCCTGTTCGCGGTGGGTTCGTTCGTCATTGTCCTGCTGTACACGCAGATGCCGGTCAGTGACGGCGTTATGTTGTGGCTGGGCTTCCCGCTGGGCTTCTTCGCCTCGGGCATCTTCAGCGGCATGGGGGCTTTCCTCACCGAACTGTTCCCCACGCGCATCCGCGGCTCGGGGCAGGGCTTCTGCTACAACGTCGGCAAGGTGCTGGCGGCGATGTTCCCGCTGCTGATCGGCCTGCTCGGCGAGAAGATCCCGTTGGGCCTGGGCATCGGCGCATTCGCTGCGGTGTCCTATGGCATCGTGATCGTCGCCGCCCTGAGCCTGCCAGAAACCCGCGGCAAAGAACTGAAGGCGCGTTAAGGTAGACCTATGAACAGTACAACAGGAGTTCGACAGGTGAACCGCCTGCTTCTCAATTGCGACATGGGCGAGAGTTTCGGCAACTGGCGCATGGGCCTGGACGCCGAGGTCATGCCCTTCGTGGACTGCGCCAACATCGCCTGTGGCTACCATGCCGGCGACCCCGGCACCATGCGCCGCACCGTGGCCTTGGCGCTGCAGCATGGCGTGACCATCGGTGCGCACCCGGCCTACCCGGACCTGGTCGGCTTCGGCCGCCGCTCGATGGCCTGCAGCGACGACGAGATTCGCGACCTGCTGCACTACCAAATCGGCGCCCTGGACGGCATCTGCAAGGTGCTCGGTGGCCGCGTGGCCTACGTCAAGCCGCACGGCGCGCTGTACAACGACATGATGGCCGACCCGCAGAAGCTGCGCGCGGTGCTGGAGGCTGTGGCCGCTTATGACGCAGACCTGCCGCTGATGCTGATGGCCACCGCCGACGACAGCGCTGCACAGGCCCTGGGCGACGAGATCGGGGTGCCGCTGTGGTTCGAAGCGTTCGCTGACCGCGCCTACACCGCCAGCGGCCACCTGGTGTCGCGTCGCCTGCCCGGTGCCGTGCACCATGACCCGGCCCTGGTGGTCGAACAGGCCGTGCGCCTGGCCCGTGGCGAGGCATTGGTGGCCAATGATGGCAGCGCGCTGCGGCTCAATGCTGCCACCTTGTGTGTGCATGGCGACAACGAAAGCTCGGTGGCTGCGGTGCGGCAGATCCGCCAGGCCCTCGACGCGTTGCAGGCATGAGGATGTCGCGATGAAGCCACGTATCGAAGTGGTGGCGATCGACAGCCTGATGGTGCGGCTGTTCGACACCATCGATGAGGGCAACATGCCGTGGATCCTCGCCGCCAGCCAGCGCCTGCGAGCAGCGTTCGGTGAGCACCTGATCGACCTGGTGCCGTCCTACACCACGCTGATGCTGCAGTCGGACCTGGCGCCAGCTGAAGCGCGCACGCGAATTGGCCAGGCGCTGGAAGGCTTGCAGCCGGATACAGGCCACAGTGGTCGGCGTCACGAGATTCCGGTGTGGTACCACGCCAGCGTCGGCCCGGAGCTGGCGCTGCTGGCCGCACGCAGTGGCCTGAGCGAAGACGAGGTGATCCGCCTGCACTGCGCGCGTGACTACCCGGTGTTCGCCCTGGGCTTCGCACCGGGGTTCGGTTTCATGGGGCTGGTGGACGAGCGCCTGGCCACGCCGCGCCTGAGCACACCGCGCAAGCGTGTCGCAGCCGGTAGCGTGGGCATCGCCGAGCGGCAGACGGCGGCTTACCCTGCGGTGTCGCCGGGGGGCTGGAACCTGATCGGGCGCACGCCGGTGCGTCTGTTCGACCGCGAGCGTGATGGCTACAGCCTGCTGCAGCCAGGGGATCGGGTACGTTTCGTGGCGGTGTCGCACACCGAATTCATGGCATTGGGCGGCGATGACCGTCCGTTGGAGGCGCTGGCATGAGGCAGTTGAGGATCGAAGCCAGCAACGCGCTGTGCCAGCTACAGGACGCCGGGCGCCTGGGTGTGCGGCATCTGGGTGTGACCCAGGGCGGGGCGCTGGACTGGGTGGCGATGAACTGGGCCAACTGGCTGCTGGGCAATGCCTTGGACGCGCCAGTGGTGGAGGTGGCGCTGGGTGGTTTGAGCCTGCTCGCCGAGCAGGACTGTGTGCTGGCCCTGACCGGCGCCGATCTGGACGCCAGGATCGACGACCAGCCGCTGGCGCCCTGGCGCAGCTTCGCCCTGCACAAGGGCCAACGGCTGACGCTGCGGCAGCCGCGTCAGGGGGTACGTGCCTACTTGGCGGCACCGGGCGGTTTTGCCGGCGAAGCCGTGCTGGGCAGTTGTTCGACGGTGGCGCGTGAAGCGCTCGGTGGCATCGAGGGGCGCGGCGAGGCGCTGGCCAAGGGGCAGGCTCTGCGCTTTGCCGAGGGCGCCCCGGCCTTGCGTGAAGTGCCCGAAGCCTTGCGTCCGCTGTATCCGGCCAAGCCGGTACTGGACCTGGTGATGGGCGCGCAGATCGGCGACTTCAGCGGCACCAGCCTGTTCGAGGCCTTCAACAGCGACTGGACGCTGGACAGCCGTGCCGACCGCATGGGCAGCCGCCTGTTGGGGCCGCAACTGGTCTACCAGGGCGCGCCGATGATTTCCGAAGGTATTCCGCTGGGCGCCGTGCAGGTGCCGCCGGATGGGCAGCCGATCGTGCTGCTCAATGATCGCCAGACCATTGGCGGCTATCCGCGGCTGGGGGCGTTGACGCCGCTGGCGCTGGCGCAGTTGGCCCAGTGCATGCCGGGGGCGGTGGTGCGGTTTCGGGCGGTGGTGCAGGAGACGGCCTGGCGGGAGCAGCAGGGGTATCTGCAGCGCTGGGCGTGAGCTTTCGGGCGCTATCGCGGGGCAAGCCCACAGATAACCCACTGTTCGCAGGGACGGTAGGGTATCTGTGGGAGAAACTGTCTTGTTCAAAATCTAAAAGCCAGCCCAATCCCTGTGGGAGCGGGCTTGTGCCGCGATAGGCTCGGTACAGACGCCGCGTACCTATTTGGACAAGTACCTCATCGCTTCCTCCAACCCCTGCAAGGTCAGCGGGAACATCCTGTCCTCGACCAGCTCACGCACCAGCTGGGTGGAGGCGGTGTAGTTCCAGGTCTGTTTCGGGTAAGGATTGATCCAGACGATCTTCCTGAATTTCTCCATGAAGCGCTGCATCCACACATACCCGGCCTCTTCGTTCCAGTGCTCGACGCTGCCGCCCGGCTGGGTGATCTCGTAGGGCGCCATCGCCGCATCGCCGACGAACACCACCTTGTAGTCATCACCGTACTTGTGCAGCAGGTCGAAGGTGGAAAAACGCTCGGAGGTGCGGCGCAGGTTGTTCTTCCACACCGATTCGTAGACGAAGTTGTGGAAGTAGTAGTACTCCAGATGCTTGAACTCGGTCTTGCAGGCCGAGAACAGCTCTTCGCACACTTTCACGTGGGCATCCATCGAGCCGCCGATATCGAACAGCAACAGCAGCTTGACCGTGTTGCGCCGTTCCGGACGCATCTGGATGTTCAACAGCCCGGCATCGCGGGCGGTGTGGTCGATGGTGCCGTCGATGTCGAGCTCCTCGGCGGCGCCCTCGCGTGCGAACTTGCGCAGGCGACGCAGGGCCAGCTTGATGTTGCGCGTGCCCAGCTCGACCTGGTCGTCGAGGTTCTTGTACTCGCGCTGGTCCCAGACCTTGACCGCCTTGCCCTGGCGCTTGCCGGCCTCGCCGACGCGGATGCCCTCGGGGTTGAAACCGCCCGAGCCGAACGGGCTGGTGCCGCCGGTGCCGATCCACTTGTTGCCGCCGGCGTGGCGTTCCTTCTGCTCCTCGAGACGCTTCTTGAATTCCTCGATCAGCTTGTCGAGCCCGCCGAGCGACTGGATCTGCGCGCGCTCTTCATCGCTGAGCGAGCGTTCGAACTCCTTGCGCAACCATTCTTCGGGGATCAGCGCTTCCAGGTGGCGGTCGAGGTTTTCCAGGCCCTTGAAATAAGCCGAGAAGGCGCGGTCGAACTTGTCGAAATGGCGCTCATCCTTCACCAGGATTGCCCGCGCCAAATAGTAGAACTCGTCCATGTCGGCGAATACCACACGCTGCTGCAGGGCGTTGAGCAGGTCGAGCAGTTCGCGCACCGACACCGGCACCTTGGCCGCGCGCATTTCATTGAACAGGTTGAGCAGCATGGCCAGCCCCTCAGCGGTTGCCGCGACGGCTCATGAAGGCCAGGCGCTCCAGCAGTTGTACGTCCTGCTCGTTCTTGACCAGGGCACCGGCCAGCGGCGGGATGGCCTTGGTCGGATCGCGCTCGCGCAGCACCGCCTCACCGATGTTGTCGGCCATCAGCAGCTTGAGCCAGTCGACCAGCTCGGAGGTGGAGGGCTTCTTCTTCAGGCCCGGCACCTTGCGCACGTCGAAGAATACGTCCAGCGCCTCGCTGACCAGCGACTGCTTGATGTTCGGGTAGTGCACATCGACGATGCGCTGCAGGGTTTCGCGGTCGGGGAAGGCGATGTAGTGGAAGAAGCAGCGGCGCAGGAAGGCGTCGGGTAGCTCTTTTTCATTGTTGGAGGTGATGATGATGATCGGGCGCTGTTTCGCCTTGATGGTCTCGTCGATTTCGTAGACGTAGAACTCCATCTTGTCGAGTTCCTGCAGCAGGTCGTTGGGGAACTCGATGTCGGCCTTGTCGATCTCGTCGATCAGCAGGATCACGCGCTCATCGGCCTCGAAGGCTTCCCACAGCTTGCCTTTCTTCAGGTAGTTGCGCACATCGTGGACCTTGTCCACGCCCAGTTGCGAGTCGCGCAGGCGGCTCACCGCATCGTACTCGTAGAGGCCCTGGTGGGCCTTGGTGGTGGATTTGATGTGCCAGGTGATCAGGCGTGCCCCGAAAGATTCGGCCAGTTGCTCGGCCAGCATGGTCTTGCCGGTGCCCGGCTCGCCCTTGACCAGCAGCGGGCGTTCGAGGGTGATGGCCGCGTTGACCGCCAGCTTCAGGTCGTCGGTGGCGACGTAGTTGCGGGTGCCTTCGAATTTCATGGAGCCGATCCTCTGCGGGGTGTCGGTGCTGGCTTTTTCGCGGGCAAGCTGGCTCCTACAGGGGAGAGTACCTTGTGGGAGCGGGCTTGCCCGCGAAAAGGCCGACACCGAGAACTCATGTCTATGATGTGTCCCCGACTATAACGCGGCCCCAGGCGGCTGCAAACGCAGACCGGGTATTCAGTCCCTGAATGGCCCGTCACCCCGGTTTCAGTCAGCCTTGGGTGGCGGCTGCTCGTAGCGGGCGTTGAATGCCTGGACGAAACCATTGCGCAATATCTGCAGGAACGCCTCGAATGCGCTGATGTTCTGTTGATGCACGCTGCCACTGAGCTCGACGCGGGTGGCGAACTGATTCTTCGGCTGGTTCTTCAGCACCGTTTCACTGGCACCGACCACCGCCTCCCAGATCGAGCGGAAGAAGCCTTTGTCCTTGTCTTCGACATCCTGCTGCCAGTCGAAGACATCGACATCGCGCAGCAACGGCTTGATATAGCCGTTGAGCCTACCGTTCTCGGCCTGGGCCTCGATCACCAGGTCGCCGTGCCCGGCATTGAAATCGAACTTGCCATAGGCGCTGGCGAAGTCATTGAGTCGACGCAGTTCCAGGCCCTCGGCGCGCAGGCGGAACTCGAAGTCGTCGAAGTCGCTGAACGGATCGAAGGTGGCGCGGCTTTCGACCTTGGCATCTCCGGCGATCAGGGCGGTGGCCTCGAAGCTGGCGTCACGCCGACCCTTTTCGTCGCGCACGTTGGTCAGGTTGCGGATGCTGGCCTGAAGCTGGATGGCCTTGAGGTCCACAGGCGGCTTGGAGTTGAAGTTGCGAAAGGTCAGGGTGCCGTTTTCGATGCGCACTTCGTTGAGCGTAATCGGCAGCAGTTTCTCCAGTTGCTGGCGCCAGTCGGTGCCCTGGCCGGTCTGCGAGTTCTGTTTGCTGCCGCCATCGACGAAGTTGAGCTCGGGCCGCACGAACGCCACCTCGGCGACCACGGCCTGGTCGTACCACAGCGCATGCCAACTGACCGACAGGTCGATCAGCGGCGCATCGAGCAGCGGCACGGGCACCTTGCCGGTGGTCTTGACGATCTTCAGCCCGTTGATCTGGTAGGCACCGCGCCACCAGGCGAGATCGACGTCGGCGACCTGGCCGCGGTAGTCGCCCATGTCGGCGAGCTTGTCGTTCAGGTAGTCGCGCACCAGGTAGGGCAGGGCCAGATGCAGGGCCACCAGCAGCACGATCAGGCCGGCCAGGCCGATCAGCGGCCAGCGATAACGGGCTTTCATCGCAAGCTCTCCAGGGCAGGTTGTGCGGTTGACCGCCAGGCGCCGGGCTTGGTTCGAACGGGCTTTACGGGCTGCCGGGGCAGGCTTACCCTTGAAGCTTTCCCGCCTGTTTCCAACGATTCAAGGACCCCTGCCATGAGCCGTATCTACGCCGACAACGCCCACTCCATCGGCAACACGCCGCTGGTGCAGATCAACCGCATCGCCCCGCGCGGGGTGACCATTCTGGCCAAGATCGAAGGGCGCAATCCGGGCTATTCGGTGAAGTGCCGGATCGGCGCGAACATGGTCTGGGACGCCGAAGGTAGCGGCAAGCTCAAACCGGGCATGACCATTGTCGAGCCCACCTCGGGCAACACCGGCATCGGCCTTGCCTTCGTTGCTGCGGCGCGCGGCTACAAGCTGATTCTGACCATGCCGGCCTCCATGAGCCTGGAGCGGCGCAAGGTGCTCAAGGCACTGGGCGCCGAGCTTGTGCTGACCGACCCTGCCAAGGGCATGAAAGGTGCGATCGAAAAAGCCAACGAGATCGTCGCCTCCGATCCCGCGCAGTACTTCCAGCCAGGGCAGTTCGAAAACCCCGCCAACCCGGCGATTCACGAGAAGACCACCGGCCCCGAGATCTGGAACGACACCGACGGCGCCGTTGATGTGCTGGTCGCAGGTGTCGGCACCGGCGGCACCATTACCGGCGTGTCGCGCTACATCAAGCACACCCAGGGCAAGCCGCTGCTGTCGGTGGCTGTGGAGCCGGTGGCTTCGCCGCTGATCAGCCAGACCCTGGCCGGCGAGGAACTCAAGCCCAGCCCGCACAAGATCCAGGGCATCGGCGCAGGTTTCGTGCCGAAGAACCTCGACCTGTCGGTCGTCGACCAGGTCGAGCAGGTCACCGATGAAGAGTCCAAGGCCATGGCCATCCGCCTGATGCAGGAGGAGGGGATCCTGTGTGGTATCTCCTGCGGTGCGGCGATGGCGGCGGCCGTGCGCCTGGCGGAAAAACCGGAGATGCAGGGCAAGACCATCGTGGTGATCCTGCCGGACTCGGGCGAGCGCTACCTGTCGAGCATGCTGTTCAGCGACATGTTCAGCGAGCAGGAAAACCAGCAGTGAAGCCCAGGGGCGTCTAGCGCCCCTGCCTCAACGCTGATCCTGGGCAATGCCGACGGTTTCGGTTTGCTGCACAATCCGTGACACTGTGATCCGGTCCGGGCTGTTTTTACCCGGCCCGGATGGGTTTATCATGTCCGGCTATCTGGGGATGGCCTGATTTCCCCGTCAAGGAGTGTTGCATGACCTTTTCCTTCGTCGCCAAGGCGGGTGTCCTGCTGGTGTTCTTCGGCAGTGTGCTGTTCGTGCACCTGCGCGGCAAGGCACGCCTGCCGGTACTGCGCCAGTTCGTCAACCATTCGGCGCTGTTCGCCCCCTACAACAGCCTGATGTACCTGTTCTCCGGCGTACCGTCCAAGCCTTACCTGGACCGCCAGCGGTTCCCGGAACTGGATGTGCTCAAGGATAACTGGCAGGAGATCCGCGAAGAGGCCATGCGCCTGTTCGACGAGGGGTATATCCGCGCAGCCGAAAAAGACAACGACGCCGGCTTCGGCTCGTTCTTCAAGAAGGGCTGGAAGCGGTTCTACCTCAAGTGGTACGACAAGCCGCTGCCGTCCGCCGAGGCCCTGTGCCCGCGTACCGTCGAACTGGTCAGCAGCATTCCCAACGTCAAAGGTGCAATGTTCGCCCTGTTGCCTGGCGGTAGCCACCTGAACCCGCATCGCGACCCGTTTGCCGGCTCCCTGCGCTATCACCTGGGGCTGTCGACCCCCAACTCCGATGACTGCCGCATCTACGTCGATGGCCAGGTCTATGCCTGGCGTGACGGCGAAGACGTGATGTTCGATGAAACCTATGTGCACTGGGTGAAGAACGAAACCGACGTGACGCGGGTAATCCTGTTCTGTGACGTCGAGCGTCCGCTCAACAGCCCGCTGATGACCCGCATCAACCGCAAGGTCAGCGCGTTCCTTGGCCGCGCCACCGCGCCGCAGAACACTGATGACGAGCGGGTGGGCGGGATCAACCAGGCCTATGCCTGGAGCAAGCGCTTCAGCAACCGCATCAGCACCCATGTGAAGCAGTTCAAGCGCTCCAACCCCAAGGCCTACCGCATCCTGCGGCCGGTGCTGGCGGTGGTGGTGGCCTACCTGCTGTATCGCTGGTTGTTCTGATTCGTTGACCTCTTCGCGGGCTTGCCCGCGAAGAGGTCTGTCCGATCAATCCAGGGTGTTGCCCTGTCCCGCATTCACCGATATATTCCGAAACATCCATCTTCCCCGAAGACCTGTTCATGCCAGCCATCCCTTCCACCTCCGCCTACGTTCTCGCGCCTGTCGCGGGCGTTGTCGTGCGTGGCAGCCAGCAGCCGGCCATGATCAGTCACTACCCACCACCTGTCAGTGGCGTCGTCGGCGGCGTATCCCCGCCCCGCTGCGTGGTCGTGCTGGGCTGATCGGCGTTCTCGCCGGCCCACGCGCACTCGCAACCTACTGAACACGGTCGGCCTCTTTGCTCGCTGAAGCGCGCCCACCGTTTGGCTTTTGCCCAATACTCAGGTGGCACTACATGTCTGTCCTTTCCAAAGCATCCGTGGCCTCGGCGGCCACTACCAGCCTGTTCGTCCTGCTGTGGAGCAGCGGGGCGATCGTCTCCAAGCTCGGCCTGGCCCAGGCCAGCCCCTTCGCCTTCCTGCTGCTGCGCTCGGCCCTGGCCCTGGCAGGGCTGTTGCTGATCGGCCCCTGGCTGGGGTTGCGCTGGCCGCGCAGTCGCGGCGGTATCCTGCGTGCCCTGGGCACCGGTTGCGTGCTGCTCGGTGCGTACCAGATCTTTTACCTGCTGGCGCTCAACACCCACGTCACCCCCGGTGTCATGGCCACGGTCATGGGGGTGCAACCAATCCTCACGGTAGTGTCGATGGAGCGTCAGCGCTCATGGAGCCGTCTGTTCGGCCTGGGCCTGGGGCTTGGCGGCCTGGTGATGGTGGTCTACCAAGGCATCAACCTGGGTGGGGTTTCCCTTGCCGGGATGCTGTTTGCCCTGCTGGCACTGACCAGCATGACGTTCGGCTCGATCCTGCAGAAGCGCATCACCGACAATCCGATGGGGACCTTGCCGCTGCAATACCTCGCAGGGTTTGCCCTGTGTGCGGTGTTTGCGCCGTTTCAGCCGCTGCACGTCGAATGGAGCGCCAGCTTCGTCGGCGCCCTGCTGTGGATGGGATTGGTGGTGTCGTTGCTGGCGACGCTGCTGCTCTATCGGTTGATCGCCCGAGGCAACCTGGTCAATGTCACCAGCCTGTTCTACCTGGTGCCAGCAGTGACTGCCGTGATGGATTTCCTTATCTTCGGTAACCGCCTGGCGCCGCTGAGCCTGCTGGGGATGGGGCTGATCGTGGTGGGGTTGCTGTTCGTGTTCCGCAAGCCTGGGGTGAAGATGGCCGAGGCCTGATACCGCCTGCGGCGGTACGGTTTCAGGCACGCGCCGGCCGCAGCACCAACCACAGTGCTGCGGCAATCAGGACCCCGCCATACAGGTGCGCCAACGACAGGGGCTCATCCAGCAACCAGGCTCCCCACAGCACCCCGAACACCGGAATCAGGAAGGTCACGGTACTGGCCTTGACCGGCCCGATTTCGTTGAGCAGGCGGAAGTACAGGATGTAGGCGAAGGCCGTGCACACCAGCCCCAGGCCCAGCAACGACAGCCACACCGACCAGCCACCCCAGCTGGCGGGTGGCTGGGTCAGGGCGCTCCAGGCAAACAGCGGGCTGAGCAGCAAGGTCGCTCCCAGCATGCTGCCCAGGGCCGACAGGCGGCTGTCCAGGCCGCCGATCCAGCGCCGGGCGAGAAAACCGGCGAAGCCATAGCAGGTGGTCGCCGCAAGGCAGGCCAGGGCGCTTTGCACCAGTGCCATGTCCAGCGCCACCGGGCCTGCGCCGCTGAGGATGCCGACGCCGAACAGGCCCAGGAAGATCCCGCACAGTTTGGGCAGGGTCATGCTTTCGCGGAAGAACAACGCGCCGATCAGCACGCCCATCAGCGGTGTGGTGGCGTTGAAGATTGCCGAATAGCCCGCGGGCAATACCTGCGCGGCGACCGAATAGAAGGTCGCCGGAATGCCCGAGTTGATCATGCCCAGCACCAGGCAGGCACCGAGCTTGCCCTGGAAGTCCCAGCGCACCCTGGCTGCGGCGAGGATGCCGATCAGGCCGAGGCAGGCGATGGAGACGCGAAAGAAAGCGGTCGGCACCGTACCCAGTTCAGGGGCGATGATGCGCATGAACAGGAAGCTCGCGCCCCAGACGGCGGCAAGGGTCAGCAGGCGGGCGAGGGCGATGGGGCTCACGGGTATCTCCGGGTTCTGGGCAGGGGCGCGAGTGTACGTCAGCTGTCGGGGGTGTTTCTTGTGCTTTCTTGCTTTGGCAATTGTGTCGGCCCACGAAAAGGCCGACACCCGACTAAGCTCTTTTCATTCCGCACCCAACGAGCCCCTCAGCATGCCCCAGCCCTGGCCCGCTGCAGCCATCGCCCGGATGATCCTCGATGGCTTCGACAATTACCGCGAACACTTTCGCCGCATCACCCTGGGCGCCCGCGAACGCTTCGAACAGGCGCAATGGCAGGCGATCCAGCAGGCCGCTGCTGCGCGGATCAACCTGTACGAAGAGAAGGTCGCCGAGGTCAACGGCTGGTTGCGCGAGGGTTTCGACGCCTCGCTGCTGCTGGACGTGGAACAGTGGCCGCTGGTCAAGAGCGCCTATATCCGCCTGATCGACCCGCGCCTGGACGATGAGCTGGCCGAGACCTGGTACAACTCCCTGTTCTGCAGCCTGTTCAGCCACGACCTGATCAGCGACGGCTGCATGTTCATCCACACCACCCGTCCGGCCATGCGCGGCCGCGAGCGCGCTGCACAGACCCGCACCTATCACCTGCGCGATGGCCTGGGCAGCCTGTTGCGGGCGATCCTTGCCGACCATGCTTTCGAAGTGCCCTACGGCGAGCTGGACGCCGATCTAATGCGCCTTGAGGAGCAACTGCGCGAATGCCTGCCCGACTGGGTATGCAAGGACCCGGCGCTGGCCGTGGAGCTGTTTTCCTCGGTGCTGTACCGCAACAAGGGCGCCTATCTGGTCGGGCGCCTGTACACCCGTGACGAGCAATGGCCGCTGGTGATCCCGCTGCTGCACCGCGAGGGCCATGGCGTCGAGGCCGATGCCCTGATCACCGACGAGGCCGAGGTGTCGATCATCTTCTCGTTCACCCGCTCGTACTTCATGGTCGATGTGCCGGTGCCGGCGGAGTTCGTCAACTTTCTCAAGCGCATCCTGCCGGGCAAGCACGTTGCCGAGTTGTATACCTCTATCGGCTTCTACAAGCATGGCAAGTCGGAGTTCTACCGCGCGTTGATCAATCATCTGGCCAGTACCGATGACCGTTTCGTCATGGCGCCTGGCGTGCGTGGCATGGTGATGAGTGTGTTCACCCTGCCGGGCTTCAATACCGTGTTCAAGATCATCAAGGACCGCTTTTCACCCTCGAAGACCGTCGACCGGGCCACCGTGATCGAAAAATACCGGCTGGTGAAAAGTGTCGATCGCGTGGGGCGTATGGCCGACACCCAGGAGTTCGCCGATTTTCGCTTCCCGGTGGCCAAGTTCGAAGCCGATTGCCTGGCCGAGCTGTTGGAGGTCGCGCCTTCGACGGTGGTGGTGGAGGGTGACAGCGTGCTGATCCGCCACTGCTGGACCGAACGGCGCATGACGCCGTTGAACCTGTACCTGGAGCAGGCGAGCGAGGCCCAGGTGCTCGAAGCGCTGGAGGACTACGGGCTGGCGATCAAGCAACTGGCGGCGGCGAACATCTTTCCCGGCGACATGCTGCTGAAGAACTTCGGGGTTACCCGGCATGGGCGGGTGGTGTTCTACGACTATGACGAGATCAGCTATCTCACCGAGGTGAATTTTCGCCATATCCCGCCGCCGCGCTACCCGGAAGATGAGATGTCTGGCGAGCCCTGGTATTCGATCGGGCCGCACGATGTGTTTCCCGAGGAGTTCCCACCCTTCCTGTTCGCCGATATCGGCCAGCGCCGCTTGTTCAGCCGGCTGCATGGGGAGCTGTATGACGCCGATTACTGGCAGGGATTGCAGGGGGCGATACGGGCGGGGAAGGTGATCGATGTATTCCCCTATCGGCGCAGGGGCAGGTGAGGGTGTCAGTTGAGTCGGTGGTGGCCTTTTCGCGGGCAAGCCCGCTCCTAC
>NZ_JABWRO010000034.1:0-43500 GCF_014268985.1 Pseudomonas sp. RW10S2
CCGAACGGGTGACCGTTCGGCGCTTTTGCATTTCTGCTGTCTATCAGCCGTTCTGCGCACGCCGCCGGACGCTGTATTTCTGGCGTCAAACCCTTGATTTCATTGGGGTGGCAGCGTGCCACTAAAAAAATTCGCAAAACCCCCTAAAGCAAACCGCCACGACGACGATAACCATTACGAAGGTTCTCTAGGCCACACACCCGGCAAACGCCAGGGCCGGAAGCCGCAGTACCCAATCCAACGAGGAATTCGTCATGGCTTTGACCGTTAACACCAACACCACCTCTCTGGGCGTTCAGAAAAACCTGAGCCGTGCTTCCGACGCTCTGAGCACCTCGATGACCCGTCTGTCGTCCGGCCTGAAAATCAACAGCGCCAAAGACGACGCCGCCGGCCTGCAGATCGCTACCCGCATGACCTCGCAGATCCGCGGTCAGACCATGGCTATCAAGAACGCCAACGACGGTATCTCCATCGCCCAGACCGCTGAAGGCGCGATGCAAGAGCAGACCAACATCCTGCAGCGTATGCGTGAACTGGCCGTCCAGTCCCGAAACGACTCCAACAGCGAGCAAGACCGTGACGCGCTGGACAAAGAGTTCCAGTCGATGCTGTCGGAAATCGACCGTATCGCCGACTCCACCCAGCTGAACGGCAAGAACCTGCTGGACGGTACCGCTGGCGTCATGACCTTCCAGGTCGGCTCCAACACCGGCACCGCCAACCAGATCACCGTGACTCTCAGTGCCGCGATGAAAACCACCGGTACTGGCGCTGCGCTGACCGCCCTGGCTGGCAAGAGCATCACCGGTGCCAACAGCACCGCCGCCGAAGCCACCTTCACCGCCGCCATCAGCGCCATCGACGAGGCCCTGCAGGCAATCAACACCAACCGTGCTGACCTGGGTGCCGCCCAGAACCGTCTGACCAGCACCATCAACAACCTGCAGAACATCAACGAGAACGCCGAAGCTGCTCGTGGCCGTGTACAGGACACCGACTTCGCTGCCGAAACTGCCCAGCTGACCAAGCAGCAGACCCTGCAGCAAGCTTCGACCTCGGTTCTGGCCCAGGCCAACCAGCTGCCGTCGGCAGTTCTGAAGCTGCTGGGCTAATCTGCCTGATAGCTGCTGGCGGGGGAGTGCACTTGCGGCGCTCCCCCGCCTTTTCATTACGAGGTGGTGGACATGGACATGAGCGTCAAGCTGAACCTGTCTTATCCGGCCGCACGCTCGGCCGAGCAGGTTACCGACAAGCCGGTCTCGCGGCCGTTGGAAACATCCGCTGAGGGCGACAAGCAGGGCGCAGTCAAGGTGCACGACACCGACAACGTCAAGAACGCCGTGTCGCAGATCGAGCAATTCCTGAAAGAAACCCGACGTAATCTTGAGTTTTCCACGGATGAAGAATCCGGCAAGATTGTCGTCAAGGTCATCGCCAGCGAAACCGGCGAGCTGATCCGTCAGATTCCCTCCGAGGAGGCCCTGCGGATCGCCGAAAGCCTGCGCGATGTCAAAAGTGTACTGTTCAACGCCAAGGTCTGACCGGCGGCGAGCACTACGCGACACGAATCATGCCGGCCTTGCAGGAGCAGGGCGGGCGCGTTGAAGAGAGGGGCAGGACATGGCGACAATTACTCCTAGCACAGGCGTGGGCTACGGCCTCGAGATCAGCAAGATCGTGGATGCGTTGGTGAAGTCCGATACTTCGGCCAAGTCCAACCAGATTGCTCGGCAGTCGAGCAATAACTCGGCGATCCTCTCGGGCATCGGCTCTCTGCGCAGCGCCCTGACGGCGTTCCAGGATGCCATGAAGAAGCTCAACGACAAGGATGCGCCTTCCTTCAACGCCTTTGCCGGTACTTCCGCCAACGAAAGCGCGGTCAAGATCAAGACCACCAACAGTGCAGTTGCCGGTACCTACGATATCCGTGTAAGCCAACTGGCCACTGGCTCCAAGGTCGCCAGCCAGCAGTTCGCCGGGGGGGGAAGCTCTGCGATTAGCGAAGGTGAGCTGACCATCAGCCAGAACGGCAAGACCTACAAGGTCAATGTTGCTGCCGGTTCCACGCTGCAAAGCGTGCGCGACCAGATCAACAAGGAGCTGGGCAAGGAAGGTATCACCGCCAACGTCGTCAACGAGGCGGGCGGTTCGCGGCTGGTATTCGGCTCTACCACGACTGGCAAGGGCAGTGACATTTCCGTCGGCGGTATCCCTGAGCTCACCATCGATGGCACGCAGAAGATGGTGGGTACGGGGGGCGGCTTTATCGACGCCCTGGCACAGGATGCCGAGTTCTCCGTCGACGGTTTGAAACTGACCAGCTCCAAGAACGTCGTCGACAACGCGGTCAGTGGCCTGAGCCTCGAGCTTACCGGCACCACTTCGCCCACTGCCACGACCGGGGTCAAGGTGAGTGTGACGCTCGATAACGATGGCCTGAAGAAATCGGTTCAGTCGTTTGTCGATGCTTACAACACCCTGCGCAAGGCTGTTACCGCCCTGACGACACCGACCAAGGACTCTTCCGGTAACGTGACCAGCCTGGGCCCGTTGACCAACGATCCGACCACGCGCTCGTTGCTGAGCGACATCGGCAAGGTGATCGCCGAAGCCGGTTCGGGCACCCAGCTCAATACCCTCAGCCAGCTGGGTATCAACACCCAGAAAGACGGCACGCTTGAGTTCAACAGCACCAAGTTCACCGCTGCACTGAACGACAAGAAGCTTGGCTCGGAGATTCAGGGGCTGTTCACTGCCGACGGTGGCGTTTTCGACCGGATGACCAAGGCCCTCGATCCCTACGTCAAGACCGGCGGTTCGCTGGATTCGCGCAAGACGGCGCTCGACAAGGTGACCAAGAACCTGCAGGACCAGCAGGCTGCGCTGGACCGCCGTACCGAGCTGCTGACCACCTCGCTGACCAAGAAGTACGCAGCGCTCGACACCGTCCTGGGCCTGATGAAGAAGCAGGGCGAGCAGATCGTCTCGATCTTCGATGCGATGAATGCCCAGGCCAAGAAAGGCTGATCGCTAAGCGGCGACAAAAGCCCGGTGACACCTTGCAGGTGTCCCGGGCTTTGTGTTTCATGGCTAAAGTTTTTTGACGAGCTGGCGATACAGCAGGTATACGCAACCTTTTCGCTGCAATGAGGTAGTTCCATGAACCCGATGTTGGCCCTTCGGCAGTACCAGAAAGTCAACGGTGCTGCACAGACTTCCGAAGCCAGTCCGCACCGTCTGGTGCAGATGCTGATGCAGGGCGGTCTTGACCGGATGGCCCAGGCCAAGGGCGCCATAGCGCGCAAGGACGTCGCCCAGAAGGGCATTCTGATCGGCAAGGCCATCGACATCATTGGTGGCCTGCGCGAAGGGCTGGATCTGGAGAATCACGCCGACAGCCTGACCGACCTCGACAACCTGTACCAGTACATGAGCCGTCGCCTGATCGAAGCCAACGTCCACAGCGACCCGGAGATCATCGACGAAGTGGCGCGCCTGCTGATCACGGTCAAGGAAGGCTGGGACGCCATCGGCGAACAAGTGCCGGCAGAGTAATTTCAGGAGGCGCACATGAGCGAAGTGATTGCACGTATCGAAGAGACCCGCGATGCCTTGCTGGCAGCGTTCGCTGAACGCGACTGGGATGCGGTGGGCAAGCTCGACCTGGCATGTCGCGTGTGCGTCGAGGATATCCTGGCCGAAGCGCGGGAAAACGATGCGCAGGTCAGGAGCAGCCTGGATGAATTGCTGACGGTCTATCGCCAATTGATTGAAGTTGCAAGTGGTGAACGTCAATCAATAGTCGACGAGATGGCGCAGATCCGTCAGGCAAAAAACGCGACAAAGGTATACCATTTGTTCAGCTGATCGCTGGGCAATGCAAGAAGCTGCGCGCCATAAATTTGACTGTGTGCTGTTTTTTGACTTAACTAGTGGCTGTTTTCGAAATTTCAGACGTCCGAACACTGACCATTCAGTCGGAATGATGTCGAGCACGCCCTCGGGCGCCGATATGACTAGGGAAGTTAGTATTGAATGTGGCGTGAAACCAAGATCCTCCTGATCGATGACGACAGCGAACGCCGCCGCGATCTGGCGGTGGTCCTGAATTTTCTCGGCGAAGAGAACCTTTCCTGCTCCAGTGCGGACTGGCAGCAGTCGGTAGAGGCGTTGTCTTCGAGCAGGGAAGTCCTGTGTGTGCTGATCGGGGCGGTAAATGCTCCGGCAAGTGTCCTGGGCCTGCTTAAGACAGTGGCTGCGTGGGATGAGTTCCTTCCGGTTCTGCTTCTGGGCGAAATTTCTTCCGCCGAGTTCCCTGAAGACTTGCGCCGGCGCGTGCTGTCCAACCTGGAGATGCCGCCGAGCTACAGCCAGTTGCTCGACTCGCTGCACCGCGCCCAGGTCTATCGTGAAATGTACGACCAGGCCCGCGAGCGCGGTCGTCAGCGCGAACCCAACCTGTTCCGCAGCCTGGTTGGAACCAGCCGGGCGATCCAGCATGTGCGGCAGATGATGCAGCAGGTGGCCGACACCGATGCCAGCGTGCTGATCCTCGGTGAGTCCGGCACGGGCAAGGAAGTGGTGGCGCGCAACCTGCACTACCACTCCAAGCGCCGTGAAGCGCCGTTCGTGCCGGTCAATTGCGGGGCGATTCCGGCCGAGTTGCTCGAAAGCGAGCTGTTCGGGCATGAGAAGGGCGCCTTCACCGGGGCGATCACCAGCCGTGCGGGGCGTTTCGAGCTGGCCAACGGCGGCACCCTGTTCCTCGACGAGATCGGCGACATGCCGTTGCCGATGCAGGTCAAGCTGTTGCGCGTACTGCAGGAGCGCACTTTCGAGCGGGTTGGCAGCAACAAGACCCAGAGCATCGATGTGCGCATTATCGCGGCGACCCACAAGAACCTCGAGAGCATGATCGAGGAGGGGACCTTCCGCGAAGACCTGTACTATCGCCTGAACGTCTTCCCTATCGAAATGGCACCGCTGCGCGAGCGTGTCGAGGACATCCCGCTGCTGATGAACGAGCTGATCTCGCGCATGGAGCACGAGAAGCGCGGCTCTATCCGTTTCAACTCGGCCTCGATCATGTCGCTGTGCCGGCATGGCTGGCCGGGCAACGTCCGTGAGCTGGCCAACCTGGTCGAGCGCATGGCGATCATGCACCCGTACGGGGTGATCGGTGTTGCCGAGCTGCCGAAGAAATTCCGCTACGTCGATGACGAAGACGAGCAGTTGGTCGACAGTCTGCGCAGCGATCTCGAAGAGCGCGTGGCGATCAACGGTCATGCGCCGAACTTCTCCAGCCACGCCATGCTGCCGCCGGAAGGCCTGGACCTGAAGGACTACCTCGGCAGCCTTGAGCAGGGGCTGATCCAGCAAGCCCTGGACGATGCCAACGGTATCGTTGCTCGTGCCGCCGAACGCCTGCGCATCCGTCGAACCACGCTTGTGGAGAAGATGCGCAAGTACGGCATGAGCCGCCAGGGCGGCGAAGACCAGGCCGAAGACTGAAGGCCCGGCCCCTTGCAGGTGCAACCTCGTGTCGCGCCTGCAAGGGGCCGGCGTTCGTTCAGAAACCCCATCCCCGGCACGGCTATTGCTACACCGCAGGCAAAGTACCGTTTTTATGACGGTCAGCCATGCGAGAGAGCACGATGCCCCAGGCCGCCCACATCTCCCGAGCCCCTGAGCAGCAGGGACGCACCCCGGTCGAACAGGAAAGTCGACAAGGGCTCGAGCAGGCGTTCGCCCTGTTCAACCAGGTTTCCTCCCAGCTCAGCGAGTCGTACAACATGCTCGAGGCGCGCGTCAGCGAGCTCAAGGGCGAGTTGGAAGTGGTCAGCGCGCAGCGTATGGCCGAGCTGGGTGAAAAGGAACGTCTGGCCAACCGTTTGCAGCATTTGCTGGATTTGCTGCCTGGCGGGGTGATAGTCATCGATGGCCAGGGCCATGTGCGCGAAGCCAACCCTGCCGCCTGTGAGTTGCTCGGTGCGCCGTTGGTCGGTGAGCTGTGGCGCCAGGTCATCGCCCGCAGCTTCGCGCCGCGAGAAGATGACGGCCATGAGGTGTCGCTGCGTGACGGTCGACGCCTGTCCATTGCCACCCGTTCGCTGGATGCCGAGCCCGGCCAGTTGGTGTTGCTCAACGACCTGACTGAAACCCGTCGCCTGCAGGGGCAACTGGCGCGTCACGAGCGTCTGTCGTCGTTGGGGCGCATGGTCGCGTCGCTGGCCCACCAGATTCGTACGCCGCTGTCGGCGGCGCTGCTCTATGCCAGCCACCTGGCAGACGATGAGGGGGAGCTGGCGCTGGCAACCCGGCAGCGCTTTGCCGGCAGCCTCAAGGAGCGCTTGCACGAGCTCGAGCATCAGGTGCGCGACATGCTGGTGTTCGCTCGCGGCGAGCTGCCGCTGAGTGATCGGCTGACCCCCAAGGCGTTGTTCCAGGTGCTGCAGCAGGCTGCGCAGTCGCATGTGCAGGGGCATGCGGTGCGCTGGCAGTGTGACACGCACCTGGGCGAGTTGCTGTGCAATCGCGACACCTTGGTCGGCGCCTTGCTCAACCTGATCGAAAACGCGCTGCAGGCAAGCCCTGAGCCTGCGCGCCTGAAGGTTCACCTGTTCCGGCGCGGGCTGAGCCTGCATCTGTGCGTCAGTGACGCTGGCAGCGGAATCGACGCGCAACTGCTGGCGCGTCTGGGTGAGCCGTTTCTGACCACCAAGGCCACCGGCACCGGCCTGGGCCTGGCGGTGGTCAAGGCGGTGGTCAAGGCGCATCAGGGTAGCCTGGAGTTGCGTTCGAAGGTCGGCCGCGGCACCTGCGTGCGGGTGGTGCTGCCGCTGATCGGCGGGCAATCGACGGAGGTGTTGTGATGGTCAAGGTGTTGCTGGTCGAGGATGACCGTGTCCTGCGTCAGGCGCTGGGCGATACCCTGGAGATCGGCGGCTTCGACTACCGCGCCGTGGGCAGCGCCGAGGAAGCGCTGGATGCCGTGGCCGAGGACGCCTACGGCCTGGTGGTCAGCGATGTGAACATGCCGGGCATGGACGGCCATCAGTTGCTGGCCAGGTTGCGTCGCCATCATCCACAACTTCCGGTGCTACTGATGACCGCTCATGCTGCGGTCGAGCGTGCCGTGGAGGCGATGCGCCAAGGGGCTGCCGACTATCTGGTCAAGCCGTTCGAGCCCAAGGCACTGCTGAGCCTGGTCGAGCGGCATGCGGCGGGTCGCCTTGATGCCGAGGAAGAAGGGCCGGTGGCTAGCGAGCCGGCCAGCAGGCAGTTGCTCGAACTGGCCGCCCGTGTTGCCCGCAGTGACTCCACGGTGCTGATCTCGGGCGAGTCGGGTACCGGCAAGGAAGTGCTGGCGCGCTACATTCACCAGCAGTCGGGGCGTGCAGCGCAGCCGTTCGTGGCGATCAACTGTGCGGCGATTCCGGACAACATGCTCGAAGCCACGCTGTTCGGTCACGAAAAAGGCGCGTTCACCGGTGCTATCGCGGCCCAAGCGGGCAAGTTCGAGCAGGCCGAAGGCGGCACCCTGTTGCTCGACGAAATTTCCGAAATGCCACTTGGCCTGCAGGCCAAGCTGTTGCGCGTGCTGCAGGAGCGGGAAGTCGAGCGGGTCGGCGGGCGCAAGCCGATCACCCTGGACATCCGCGTGCTGGCCACCACCAACCGTGACCTGGCGGGCGAGGTGGCGGCGGGGCGCTTCCGCGAAGACCTGTACTACCGTCTTTCGGTCTTCCCGCTGGCCTGGCGCCCACTGCGCGAGCGCAGCGCCGATATCCTGCCGCTGGCCGAGCGCCTGCTGGCCAAGCATGTCGGCAAGATGAAGCATGCGCCGGTTCGTCTGTCGGCCGAGGCGCGGGCATGCCTGCAAGCGCACGCATGGCCTGGCAACGTGCGCGAGCTGGACAACGCGCTGCAGCGAGCGCTGATCCTGCAGCAAGGTGGGGTGATCGAGGCGGCGGATTTCTGTCTGGCGGGCGCCATTCCCTTGTCGCCAGTGAGGGATGATATTACTGAGCCATCATCGCTCGAATCGTCCTCGGAGTCCAGTGGCCTGGGCGACGATATGCGTCGTCATGAGTTCCAGATGATCATTGATACCTTGCGCGCCGAACGTGGGCGTCGCAAGGAGGCCGCCGAGCGTCTGGGCATCAGCCCGCGCACGCTGCGCTACAAGCTGGCGCAGATGCGCGATGCGGGGATGGATGTCGAGGCCAGCCTGTACGGGTGAGCGCCTCTGCGGAGTGACTTTGCGAAGGCTGGCACCTTTGTTGCTTTAACCGTTTTACCCGCTGCATCAGTGTCAAAAAAATGCGGCCGCCGGAGAGAGAAGGTCATGAGCCAAGGTGTTGAATTCAATCGTCTGATGTTGGACATGCGCGCGATGCAGGCCGATGCCATGTCGCTGCCCAAGGTCGCCGCTGCGCCTGAGCTCGCCCCGGGCCAGAGCAGCTTCGCCGACATGCTCGGCCAGGCCATCAACAAGGTCAGCGATACCCAGCAGGCATCCAGCCAGTTGGCCAACGCCTTCGAGATCGGCAAGAGCGGCGTCGACCTCACCGACGTGATGATCGCCTCGCAGAAGGCCAGTGTGTCGTTCCAGGCCCTGACCCAGGTGCGCAACAAGCTGGTCCAGGCGTACCAGGACATCATGCAGATGCCGGTTTGAGGACGTATTGAGTCATGGCCGAAGCAGTCGTCGATAACGCCCCCGCCAAGAGTGGCCCGCCCGTGGCCAAGCCGCCGCTGTTCGGCATGGCGTTCCTGGAAAACATCTCGCAGATGCCCGTGCTGCGTCAGGTCGGCCTGCTGGTCGGGCTGGCCGCCAGCGTGGCTATCGGCTTTGCCGTGGTGCTCTGGTCGCAGCAGCCGGATTACCGTCCGCTGTATGGCAGCCTGGCCGGCATGGACACCAAGCAGGTCATGGAAACCCTGGCCGCCGCTGATATTCCCTACACCGTCGAGCCGAATTCCGGTGCACTGCTGGTCAAGGCCGATGACCTCTCCCGTGCCCGCATGAAACTGGCCGCCGCCGGCGTGGCGCCGAGCGACGGCAACATCGGGTTCGAGATCCTCGACAAGGACCAGGGCCTGGGCACCAGCCAGTTCATGGAGGCGACCCGTTACCGTCGCGGCCTGGAAGGCGAATTGGCGCGGACCATCTCCAGCCTGAACAACATCAAGGCTGCACGGGTGCACCTGGCCATTCCGAAAAGCTCGGTATTCGTGCGTGACGAGCGCCGCCCGAGCGCTTCGGTACTGGTCGAGATGTTCCCGGGGCGCAACCTGGAAGCCGGTCAGGTGATGGCGATCGTCAACCTGGTTGCCACCAGCGTGCCGGAGCTGGACAAGTCGCAAGTCACCGTGGTCGACCAGAAGGGCAACCTGCTCTCCGACCAGTTGCAAGACACCTCGCTGACCGTGGCCGGCAAGCAGTTCGATTACACCCGGCGTATGGAAGGCCTGCTCACCCAGCGTGTGCACAATATCCTGCAGCCTGTGCTGGGCAACGACCGCTACAAGGCCGAGGTGTCCGCCGACGTCGACTTCAACGCAGTCGAGTCCACCTCTGAACAGTTCAACCCCGATCAACCTGCCCTGCGCAGCGAGCAGTCGGTGAATGAGCAGCGTGCCAGCAGCCAGGGCCCGCAGGGTGTGCCCGGTGCGCTGAGCAACCAGCCGCCGGCGGGTGCCGCCGCCCCGGAAAACGCCGCTGGCGGTGGTACGCCAGCCGGTGCCATTGCGCCGGGCCAGCCGCTGGTCGATGCCAACGGCCAGCAGATCATGGACCCGGCCACCGGCCAGCCGATGCTCGCGCCATATCCGTCCGACAAGCGTCAGCAGAGCACCAAGAACTTCGAGCTGGACCGCTCCATCAGCCATACCCGCCAGCAGCAAGGTCGCCTGACCCGCCTGTCGGTGGCCGTGGTGGTGGACGACCAGGTCAAGGTCGATGCCAATGGCGAGACCACTCGCGCGCCCTGGGGCGCCGAGGACCTGTCGCGCTTCACTCGCCTGGTGCAGGATGCGGTCGGCTTCGACGCCAGCCGTGGCGACAGCGTGACCGTGATGAACGTGCCGTTCTCCGCCGACCGCGGTGAAGTGCTCGCCGACATTCCGTTCTACTCGCAGCCGTGGTTCTGGGACATCATCAAGCAAGTGCTGGGCGTGGTGTTCATCCTGGTGCTGGTGTTCGGCGTGCTGCGCCCTGTGCTCAACAACATCACCGGTGGCGGCAAGAGTGCGGCCACCGACAGCGACATGGAACTGGGCGGCATGATCGGCCTGGACGGCGAGCTCGGCAACGACCGCGTCAGCCTCGGCGGCCCGAGCAGTATCCTGTTGCCAAGCCCGAGCGAAGGCTACGAGGCGCAACTGAACGCAATCAAGGGCCTGGTGGCCGAAGACCCGGGCCGTGTCGCCCAGGTCGTGAAAGAGTGGATCAACGCCGATGAGTGACAACCGAGCCGTTACCGCCAAGCTGAGCCGCGTCGACAAGGCGGCGATTCTCCTGCTGTCCCTGGGCGAGACCGATGCAGCCCAGGTCCTGCGCCACATGGGGCCCAAGGAAGTGCAGCGGGTCGGCGTCGCCATGGCGCAGATGGGCAATGTGCACCGCGAGCAGGTCGAGCAGGTCATGAGCGAGTTCGTCGAGATCGTCGGCGACCAGACCAGCCTGGGCGTCGGCTCCGACGGCTATATCCGCAAGATGCTCAACCAGGCGCTCGGCGAGGACAAGGCCAACGGCCTGATCGACCGCATCCTGCTCGGCGGCAACACCAGCGGCCTGGACAGCCTGAAGTGGATGGAGCCGCGTGCCGTGGCCGATGTCATCCGCTATGAGCACCCGCAGATCCAGGCCATCGTGGTCGCCTACCTTGATCCCGACCAGGCCGGTGAAGTGTTGAGCAATTTCGACCACAAGGTGCGCCTGGACATCGTCCTGCGCGTTTCGTCGTTGAACACCGTGCAACCGGCGGCACTCAAGGAACTGAACCAGATCCTCGAGAAACAGTTCTCGGGCAACTCCAATGCCGCGCGCACCACCCTGGGTGGCATCAAGCGCGCTGCCGACATCATGAACTTCCTCGACAGTTCCGTGGAAGGCCAGCTGATGGATGCGATCCGCGATATCGACAGCGACCTGTCGGAGCAGATCGAAGACCTGATGTTCGTCTTCAACAACCTGGCCGACGTCGACGACCGTGGTATCCAGGCGCTGCTGCGCGAGGTGTCCTCGGACGTGCTGGTGGTGTCGCTCAAGGGCGCGGACGAGAAGGTCAAGGACAAGATCTTCAAGAACATGTCCAAGCGTGCTTCGGAACTGCTGCGCGACGACCTGGAGGCCAAGGGGCCGGTGCGGGTCAGCGATGTGGAGGCGGCGCAGAAGGAAATCCTCACCATCGCTCGACGCATGGCCGAGGCCGGCGAGATCGTGCTCGGTGGCAAGGGTGCCGAGGAAATGATCTAAGCGATTTCGCGCACCGTGCTGACTGGCGCTGACCCTGTGGGCGCGGGCTTGCCCGCGAAGGCGCCAGGCCAGGCAACGCGTTGCCCCTGCTGACGCATTCGCGGGCAAGCCCGCTCCCACGGGGATCGCGTTGGCCGAACATGGTTTTGAGAACATGACAGCATGTCCACCAAAGAACATCCCAGCGACCTGATCCGCGCCCGCGACCTCGAGGGTGTCGATGTGTGGGCACTGCCCAGCTTCGATCCGCAACCCGAGTTCGAGCCTGAGCCTGAACCCGAGGTGGTCGAGGAAGTCGAGGAAGTGCCGCTGGAGGAAGTCCAGCCGTTGACCCTCGAAGAGCTCGAGGCGATCCGTCAGGAGGCCTACAACGAAGGCTTCGCCACTGGCGAGCGCGAGGGTTTCCACAGCACGCAGCTCAAGGTGCGCCAGGAAGCCGAGGAGGCACTGACGGCCAAGCTGGCAGGCCTGGAGCAACTGATGGCGAACCTGCTCGAGCCCATTGCCGAGCAGGACACCCAGATCGAGAAGTCCCTCGTGCACCTGGTCGTCCATGTCGCCCGTCAGGTGATCGGCCGCGAGCTGCGCAGCGACTCCGGGCAGATCACCCATGTGCTGCGTGAGGCCCTCAAGTTGCTGCCAATGGGCGCCGACAATATTCGCATCCACCTCAATCCCCAGGACTTCGAGCTGGCCAAGGCCTTGCGCGAGCGTCACGAGGAGAGCTGGAAGCTGCTCGAAGACGAGTCCTTGCTGCCGGGTGGTTGCCGCATCGAGACGGCCCACAGCCGCATCGATGCCACCATGGAAACCCGCATGGATAAGGCCGTGGCGCAACTGTTCGAGCAGTCCCACGATCAATCCCTGCATCCGGCGGCACCGGATCTGTCCATTGAGCTGGATGCGCCCGATGCGCCTTGATCGCACCAGTTTCGCCAAGCGCTTGAGTGGTTATGCCGAGGCGGTGAGCCTGCCCGAGCAGCCGGTGGTCGAGGGGCGCCTGCTGCGTATGGTCGGCCTTACCCTCGAAGCCGAAGGCTTGCGCGGGGCGGTAGGCAGCCGCTGCATGGTGATCAACGACGACAGCTACCACCCGGTGCAGGTCGAGGCCGAGGTGATGGGCTTTGCCGGCAGCAAGGTCTTCCTCATGCCGGTCGGCAGTATCGCCGGTATCGCCCCGGGGGCGCGGGTGGTGCCGCTGGATGACAGTGGCCGCCTGCCGATGGGCATGAGCATGCTTGGGCGGGTGCTCGATGGCGCTGGCCGTGCCCTCGATGGCAAGGGCGGGATGAAGGCCGAGGACTGGGTGCCGCTGGATGGTCCGGTGATCAACCCGCTCAACCGCGATCCGATCAGTCAGCCGCTCGACGTGGGCATCCGAAGCATCAACGGCCTGTTGACCGTCGGTCGCGGCCAGCGCCTGGGCCTGTTCGCCGGTACCGGTGTCGGTAAGTCGGTGCTGCTGGGCATGATGACCCGCTTCACCAAGGCCGACATCATCGTCGTCGGGCTGATCGGCGAGCGGGGCCGCGAGGTGAAGGAGTTCATCGAGCACATCCTCGGCGAAGAAGGGCTCAAGCGTTCGGTGGTGGTCGCCTCACCGGCCGACGATGCGCCGCTGATGCGCCTGCGCGCAGCCATGTATTGCACGCGCATCGCCGAGTATTTCCGCGACAAGGGCAAGAATGTCCTGCTGTTGATGGATTCGCTGACCCGTTTTGCCCAGGCGCAGCGGGAAATCGCCTTGGCCATCGGCGAGCCGCCCGCCACCCGTGGCTACCCGCCGTCGGTGTTCGCCAAGTTGCCCAAGCTGGTCGAACGCGCGGGCAATGGCGAGGCCGGCGGGGGTTCGATCACCGCGTTCTATACCGTGCTTTCCGAGGGTGATGACCAGCAGGATCCGATCGCCGACTCGGCGCGTGGCGTGCTGGACGGTCACTTCGTGCTGTCCCGGCGTCTGGCCGAGGAAGGGCATTATCCGGCGATCGACATCGAGGCCTCGATCAGCCGGGTGATGCCGCAGGTGGTGGATGCCGACCATCTGCGCCAGGCGCAGAAATTCAAGCAGTTGTGGTCGCGTTTGTCGCAGAGTCGCGACCTGATCAGCGTCGGTGCCTACGTGGCCGGTGGCGATCCGGAAACCGACCTGGCCATTGCCTTGCAGTCCAAGCTGGTGGCGTTCTTGCGCCAAGGGCTGGACGAGAGTGTCGGCATGGCCGAGAGCGGCGAGCAGTTGGGCGCGGTGTTCGCCCCGCCGGCGGGCGGCTGATAGGCCATGGCCCTGCCCAGTCGTGCCGCGCGCCTGTCGCCGGTGGTGGAGATGGCCGAGGAGGCCGAGCGCAAGGCCGTCCAGCGCATGGGCCATTTCCAGCAATTGGTGGCCCAGGCCCAGGCCAAGCTCGCCGAGCTTGAGCGTTTTCGCGAGGACTACCAGTTGCAGTGGATCAACCGCGGCAGCCAGGGCGTTGGCGGCAGCTGGTTGGTTAACTACCAGCGCTTTCTGGGGCAGTTGGAAACGGCCATGACCCAGCAGCGTCAGAGCCTGACCTGGCACCAGAACAACCTCAAGAACGCCCGTGATGCCTGGCAACAGGCCTATGCCCGGGTCGAGGGCCTGCGCAAGCTGGTGCAGCGATACCTGGACGAGGCTCGTCGGGCAGAAGACAAGCGCGAGCAGAAGTTGCTCGACGAGCTATCGCAGCGGTTGCCGCGGCAGAATCATTTCTAGCTCGACGTTGCTTCAACCCGCTGCGCTTGCGGCCTGGCTGGGCGACTGCTAAACCTTCCTGAGTCGTAGCCATCTCGAAGGAATCGCACGCATGGCAGTCGAATCTGATTTTTCACCGGACGAAAAGCAGTTGACGATCAAGGTCAAGGGCCGTTTCGATTTTGGCAAGCATCAGGAATTTCGTGACGCCTACGAGCGCTTGGATCCGACCCCGAATTCGGTAGTGGTGGATCTCAAGGACGCGACGTATCTGGACAGCTCCGCGCTGGGCATGCTGCTGCTGTTGCGCGATCACGCCGGTGGCGAGCGCTCGGATATCAAAGTGATCAATACCAGTTCGGACGTGCGCAAGATTCTCGCCATTTCCAATTTCGAAAAACTGTTCGACGTCAGCTGAGCCGACCATGCCCGCCGAACAGGGATTGAGGGTGCTGATCGCCGAGGACGGTGCGGCGGATCGCTTGCTGCTCGCGCAGATCGTGCGGCGCCAGGGGCACGAGGTGGTCACTGCCGAAAATGGCGAGCAGGCCGTGGCACTGTTCGCCGAAGAGCGGCCGGACCTGGTGCTGCTCGATGCCTTGATGCCGGTGATGGATGGCTTCGAGGCGGCGCGACGGATCAAGGCCATGGCCGGTGAAGCGCTGGTGCCGATCATCTTCCTCACCTCGATGAACGAGGAGCAGGGGCTGGTGCGTTGCCTGGAGGCCGGCGGCGACGATTTCATGGCCAAACCCTACAGCGCGGTGATTCTGGCCGCCAAGATCGGCGCGATGGATCGCCTGCGCCGGCTGCAGGCCACGGTGCTGGAGCAGCGCGACGAACTGGCCCGTCACCACCATCACCTGCTCAACGAGCAGCGCGTGGCCAAAGCCGTGTTCGACAAGGTCGCCCATTCCGGTTGCCTGAGAAGCAGCAATATCCGCTACCTGCAGTCGCCCTACGCATTGTTCAACGGCGACCTGCTGCTGGCTGCGTTCACACCTTCGGGCGACATGCATGTACTGCTGGGTGATTTCACTGGACACGGCCTGCCGGCGGCTGTTGGGGCGATGCCCCTGGCCGAGGTGTTCTATGGCATGACCGCCAAGGGCTATGGCCTGGTCGAGACGCTGCGCGAGATGAACGCCAAGCTCAAGCGCATCCTGCCGGTGGACATGTTCTGTTGCGCGCTGCTGCTGAACCTGAGTTTCGAGCGTGGCACGGTCGAGGTGTGGAACGGCGGCATGCCCGATGGCTATCGCTTGTCGGCCGCCGGCGAGGTGCTGTCGGTGCTGCAATCGCGGCATTTGCCGCTGGGTATCCTTGCGCCCGAGCAGTTCGACGACCGCACCGACATACTGCCGCTGACGGCGGGGGAGCGAGTGTTCCTGCTCTCCGATGGCGTGGTCGATACCGGCGATGCAAAGGATCGATTGTTTGGCGTGGAGCGTTTGCGTGAGGTGTTGGCGGCCAACCGAGACCCTGGGCAACTGTTCGATGAAGTGATGCAGGCACTGGAGCGTTTTGGCGGTGTGCCGCGAGACGATATCAGCTTGTGCGATATCCGCATGGCTGAGCCAGGTGGCCTGGCACCCGTGGCGCCGGTGTATTCCGACAGCGGTCGTTCCAGCCCACTGGACTGGTCGTTGTCGCTGGTGCTACATGCCGACAGCCTGAAGCGGTTCAATCCGGTTCCCTATCTGTTGCAGTTTCTTCAGGAAATCCACGGTCTGCGCCCGAGCAGTGCGGTGTTGCACAGTGTGCTCGGTGAGCTTTACTCCAACGCACTGGAGCACGGAGTCTTGGGCCTGGACTCGCGGCTCAAGCAGGATGCCGCGGGATTTGCCGAGTACTACCGCGAGCGCGGCCGGCGTCTGACAGCTTTGTCCGAGGGCTTCGTGCGAATAGCGCTGAGAGTGGAACCGATGGCGGCAGGTGGGCGTCTCACAGTGGAAATCAGCGACAGTGGCACGGGTTTTGATATCGAGAAGGTGTTGGCACGCCCGGCGTCGGAAAAAGGTTTGAGTGGGCGTGGGCTGCATCTGGTACAGCGCTTGGGCGTCCGGGCTCAATGGCTCGACCAGGGGCGGCGGGCGCGGGTTGAGTTCGGCTGGTGAGCGGCCCCGGCGATTGAGGCATAATCAAGCTTGATCAAGGAGTGAGCAAGTGACAGACGAGCATATCGATCACAAGGTCCTGAGCGACCTGCGGGAGGTCATGGAAGATGGCTACCTGCAGTTGCTGGAAACCTTCCTGGAAGACTCCGTGTGTCGACTCAGCATGTTGCACGAGGCCAAGGATGCCCACGAGCTGGGTATGGCCGCCCACAGCTTCAAGGGCAGCAGCAGCAACATGGGCGCAGTGGGCTTGGCAGGTCTGTGCCAACAGCTTGAGGAGCGTGTGCGGCAACAGCCTCTGTACGGCATCGAAGACCTGATCAATCAGATTGACCAGGAATTTGTCGAGGTCCAGCGCTTCTACCGCAGCGAGCGTGAGCGGGTTTCTGCAGGCTGATGGCAAAACTGGCGCGAGTTTTGCCTGTCTTCACCCAGATACTATTTCGGTTCACTGGCGTGGAGAGTTTCAATGCCTGTCGCATCCAATCCCTTGTTGCAAGCCGGCCTCGCCAATGCGAACTCGCGGGCGACCAGTTCCGCGACGGACAAAACCTCGCAGGCAGCAGGCAATCAGGGCGGCGGCTTCGATCAGTTGATGGCGCGCCAGCAGCGTGACACGACGCCGGTGCGCAACGACAAGGCCTCGCAACTTGCATTCAAGGATAAGCCTGACTTCAGCGCCGGCGGCAAAGTCGGCAATGACAAATCCCCGTCGGTTGCCGCCAATGGCAAGAATTTGCCAGCCAGCAGCAACAAGGCCGCGCCAACCAGTGACAAGAACACGCCGAGCGACAGCGCCCAGCAGGCTGTTGGCGATGATCTACAGGTTTCCACGCCTGGCGACAGTGCGCCGTCAGGCGACTCGAACTCGCTGGATGCCAACCTGGTCGCAGGGCAGGTGACCGATGCCCTGGCGGGCGCGCAGCTGATCCAGGCTCAGGCCGAGGCCGTGGCGCCCGTGCTGCAGGCCGCGATCCAGCAGCCTGCAGCGCAGGCCGAACCCTTACCCCCTGCGCTCACCGAAGAGGCCGCCAGCGACAGCGACTTCGATCCCGAAGCCGATGCCTTGGCAAACATGCCGACACTGCGCCTGGCCCTGGAGCAGAACGCCCAGGCCAAAGGGACCACTTCGGCCCATGCGTCCGCTTCGGGCGACAAGGCCGCGGCCCAGGATGACAGTGCCCAGGCCAACGTCAATACCTTGGCGAGCCTGGCGGTCAAGCCTGAGGGCGAATCCGAGCGTGGCCAATCACAGCCTGGCGAAAAAGGCTTCTCCGAGCTGTTGTCCAGTGGCCTGAAGGACGTCAAGCATGCTGACAGTGACACCCGTGTGGACGATTTCGCCAATCGCCTGGCCAACCTGACCCAGGCCGTCACACCCAAGACCGCCCACGCCGTGCCGCCGACCAACCCGCTGCACCAGCCGCTGGCGATGAACCAGGGCGCCTGGACGGAGGGCCTGGTCAACCGGGTCATGTATCTGTCCAGCCAGAACCTCAAGTCGGCCGATATCCAGCTCGAACCTGCCGAGCTCGGCCGCCTGGACATTCGTGTCAATGTCGCGGCGGACCAGGCTACCCAGGTCACCTTCATCAGTGGTCACGCCGGCGTGCGCGATGCACTGGACAGCCAGCTGTACCGCCTGCGCGAACTGTTCGCCCAGCAGGGGCTGGCCCAGCCTGACGTCAACGTCGCCGATCAGTCGCGCCAGCAGCAACAGCAAGCCCAGCAGGGTGGGTCGAACCTGTCCGGTGTCGCAGCGCGTCGGGCCGGGGAGGCGGGGGAGGACGGTGAGCTGGCCGATGCTTCACGGCCGGTGGAGCAGCAGGTGGTGATCGGCGACAGTGCGGTCGATTACTACGCCTGATCGTTCGGGGGTCGCGTCTGACACCGGTGCGGGCTTTTGTGAGCAACTGTCTTGCTCAAAATCTAGAAGCCAGCCCAAATCCCTGTGGGAGCGAGCTTGCCCGCGAAAAATACACCGCGCTGCCTAGCACGGGCTACGCCCGTGTTCGCGGGCAAGGCCCGCTCTACCACCTCCTCAAGCCCCCTCGGCCAAATCTGGCATAACACTTGCTCTGCCACGTCATCCTTTCTTGAAACCCCGATGGACGACGGATTATTGGCATGGCGAAGAGCGACGCAGTCAAAGACCCCGCCACTAAAGGCAAACTGAAGCTGATCCTGCTGCTGGTGCTGGCCCTGCTGCTGGCCGTGGGCCTGTCGGTTGGCGCCACCTGGTTCATCATGCACAAGAGCGAGCCTGCGCCTGCAGCCGATCCTGCCGTGGCCAGCGTCAAGCAAGCGGCGATCTACGAGCCCCTGGCGCCGGCCTTCGTGGTCAATTTCAACCAGAACGGCCGCCAGCGCTACATGCAGGTGAGTATCACCCTGCAGGGCCGCAACCAGGCTGACCTCGATGCGCTGAAGGTGCACATGCCGGTGATTCGCAACAATCTGGTGATGATGTTCTCCGGGCAAGGTTTCGACAGTCTGGCCAGCAGTGCCGTGGGCCAGGAAATGCTGCGCCAGAAGGCCACTGCGGTGGTCCAGGAAGTGGCGCAGAAGGAAGTCGGCAAGCCGGTCATCGACCAGTTGCTGTTCACCAATTTCGTATTGCAGTAGGAGCACACTCGATGGCCGTGCAGGACCTGCTGTCCCAGGATGAGATCGATGCCCTGCTGCATGGGGTCGACGATGGGCTGGTACAGACCGAGAGCGCTGCCGAGCCCGGTGGCGTCAAGAGCTACGACCTGACCAGCCAGGACCGGATCGTCCGCGGTCGCATGCCGACCCTGGAGATGATCAACGAGCGCTTCGCCCGTTACACCCGCATCAGCATGTTCAACCTGCTGCGTCGCTCCGCCGACGTGGCGGTGGGCGGTGTGCAGGTGATGAAGTTCGGCGAGTACGTGCATTCGCTGTACGTGCCGACCAGCCTCAACCTGGTCAAGATCAAGCCGCTGCGCGGCACCTCGCTGTTCATCCTCGACGCCAAGCTGGTGTTCAAGCTGGTGGACAACTTCTTCGGTGGCGACGGCCGTCACGCCAAGATCGAAGGCCGAGAGTTCACGCCGACCGAGCTGCGCGTGGTGCGCATGGTCCTGGACCAGTGCTTCGTCGACCTCAAGGAAGCCTGGCAAGCGATCATGCCGGTGAACTTCGAGTACATGAACTCCGAGGTCAACCCGGCCATGGCCAACATCGTCGGGCCCAGCGAGGCGGTGGTGGTCTCGACCTTCCACATCGAGCTCGATGGCGGCGGCGGCGACCTGCACGTGACCATGCCGTACTCGATGATCGAGCCGGTGCGCGAGATGCTCGATGCCGGTTTCCAGTCCGACCTGGACGATCAGGACGAGCGTTGGGTCAAGGCCCTGCGCGAGGACGTGCTGGACGTCAATGTGCCGCTCTCGGCCACCGTTGCCCGTCGTCAGCTCAAGCTGCGCGACATCCTGCACATGCAGCCGGGCGATGTGATTCCGGTAGAGCTGCCCGAACACCTGGTACTGCGCGCCAATGGCGTGCCGTCGTTCAAGGCGCGTCTGGGCTCGCACAAGGGCACCCTGTCGCTGCAGATCATCGACCCGATCGAGCGCCGCTGACGGCGAGCCGGTCGCACTAAGAATTGAAAGCCTGTCGAGGACTTTATGGCTAACGAAAACGAGATCACCTCCCCAGAGGAACAGGCCCTGGCCGATGAGTGGGCGGCAGCCCTGGAAGAAACCGGTGATGCGGGCCAGGCGGACATCGATGCGCTGCTGGCAGCCGACAGTGGCCGCTCCTCCGGCGCAGGTCGCCTGCCTATGGAAGAGTTCGCCAGTTCCCCGCGGCCGAGCGAGAACGTCGGCCTGGAAGGTCCGAACCTGGACGTGATCCTGGACATTCCAGTGAGCATCTCCATGGAAGTGGGCGCCACGGAAATCAGCATTCGCAACCTGCTGCAACTGAACCAGGGTTCGGTCATCGAGCTCGATCGCCTGGCCGGCGAGCCCCTGGACGTACTGGTCAATGGCACGCTGATCGCCCATGGCGAAGTGGTGGTGGTCAACGAGAAGTTCGGCATCCGCCTGACCGACGTGATCAGCCCCAGCGAACGCATCAAGAAGCTGCGCTGAGTGAAGGGCCTGATACGCGGCGTCGCCGCCCTGGGCACATTGCTCGCCAGCGAGGTGGTGATCGCCGCGGCTGATCCCGCGCCGGTGCCGGCCAGCACGGCGACGCCGGGCGGCATGGGCGGGCAACTGGCGCAGATGGTCTTTGGCCTGCTCGTGGTAGTGGGCGCCATCTTCCTGCTCGCCTGGCTGTTGCGCCGCCTGCAGGTGGCGCAGCCGCGCGGCGGGCAGGTGATCGAGATCGTCGGCAGCCGTGCCCTCGGCCCGCGCGACCGCCTGCTGCTGGTGCAGGTGGGCAAGGAGCAGATCCTGATCGGCCACAGCCCTGGCAGCATCGAAGCATTGCACGTCATGGCCGAGCCCGTGGAAGTGCCTGCCGGCGCGCGCCAGGCGGCACCGGAATTCGCCCAGCGGCTGCTCGAGCTGATGGGCAAGGACCAGAAGGACAAGAAGTGATGAGCGGCGCGCTGCGCTTACTGTTGACCCTGGCGCTGTTGCTGGCCGCGCCCGTGGCCCTGGCCGCCGATCCGTTGTCGATCCCGGCCATCACCCTGTCCAATGGGCCGAACGGCCAGCAGGAATATTCGGTCAGCCTGCAGATCCTGCTGATCATGACGGCGCTGAGCTTCATTCCGGCGTTCGTCATCCTGATGACCAGCTTCACCCGCATCATCATCGTCTTCTCCATCCTGCGCCAGGCCCTGGGCCTGCAGCAGACACCGTCGAACCAGTTGCTCACCGGCATGGCGCTGTTCCTGACCATGTTCATCATGGCGCCGGTGTTCGATCGGGTGAATCGTGACGCCTTGCAGCCCTACCTGAACGAACAGATGACCGCCCAGCAGGCGATCGACAAGGCCCAGGGGCCGCTGAAGGACTTCATGCTGGCGCAGACCCGGCAAAGCGACCTGGACCTGTTCATGCGCCTGTCCAAGCGTACCGACATCGCCGGTCCCGACCAGGTGCCGCTGACCATTCTGGTGCCAGCCTTCGTCACCTCCGAGCTCAAGACCGCGTTCCAGATCGGTTTCATGATCTTCATCCCGTTCCTGATCATCGACATGGTGGTCGCCAGTGTGCTGATGGCGATGGGTATGATGATGCTGTCGCCGCTGATCATCTCGCTGCCGTTCAAGATCATGCTGTTCGTCCTGGTCGATGGCTGGGCGTTGATCATGGGTACGCTGGCCGGCAGTTTCGGCGGCGTCTGAGGCCGCTCAAGGAGAATTTTCGATGACCCCGGAAGTAGCCGTCGACCTGTTTCGCGATGCGCTCTGGCTGACGGCCCTCATGGTGGCGGTGCTGGTGGTGCCCAGCCTGCTGGTCGGCCTGCTGGTGGCGATCTTCCAGGCGGCCACGCAGATCAACGAACAGACCCTGAGCTTCCTGCCGCGTCTGCTGGTGATGCTGATCACTCTGATCGTGGTCGGTCCGTGGCTGGTGCAGAAGTTCATGGAATACATGACCGGCCTGTACAGCGGCATTCCGCAGTTGATCGGATGATGAACCCATGCTTGAGCTGAGCGCCGCGCAGATCGGCACCTGGGTCGCCACTTTCATCCTGCCGCTGTTTCGCGTGGCAGCGGTGCTGATGACCATGCCGGTGTTCGGTACGCGCATGCTGCCGGCGCGGATCCGCCTGTACGTGGCGGTGGCGATCACCGTGGTGATCGTGCCGGGCCTGCCGCCGCTGCCCGAGTTCGAGCCGTTGAGCGTGCGCGGCGTGCTGCTGTGCGCCGAGCAGATCATCGTCGGTGCGCTGTTCGGGTTTTCGCTGCAGATGCTGTTCCAGGCCTTCGTCGTTGCCGGGCAGATCGTCGCGATCCAGCTGGGTATGGCGATGGCCTCGATGGTCGATCCGGCCAACGGCGTCAACGTAGCGGTGGTCGGGCAGTTCCTGACCATGCTGGTGAGTGTGCTGTTCCTGCTGATGAACGGCCACTTGGTGGTGATCGAGGTACTGACCGAAAGTTTCACCACGCTGCCGGTGGGCAATGCCCTGGTGGTCGCGCATTTCTGGGAGATCGCCGGGCGTCTGGGCTGGGTGCTGGGTGCGGGCCTGGTGTTGATCCTGCCGGTCATCGCAGCGCTGCTGGTGATCAACATTGCCTTCGGTGTGATGACCCGCGCCGCACCTCAGTTGAACATCTTCTCCATTGGTTTCCCGCTGACCCTGGTGTTGGGGCTGGCCATCTTCTGGGTCGGCCTTGCCGACATCCTCTCGCATTATCAGCAGCTGGCCAGCGAGGCCTTGCAGTGGCTGCGTGAACTGGCACGGGCGCCCTGAGCATGGCAGAGAGCGAGAGCGGTCAGGACAAGACAGAGGAACCCACCGAGAAGCGCAAGCGCGACGCACGGGAAAAGGGTGACATCGCCCGTTCCAAAGAGCTCAACACCTTCGCTGTGACCCTGGGCGGTGCCGGTGCCTTGTTGGCCTTCGGTGGCCACCTTGCCGAAACCCTGATGACGCTGATGCGCGTGAACTTCACCCTGTCGCGCGAAGTGATAGTCGACGAGCGGGCCATGGGTGCCTTCCTGATGGCCTCGGGCAAGATGGCCATCTGGGCCACCCAGCCGGTGCTGGTGTTGCTGTTCGTCGTATCGTTCGTGGCCCCGATCGCCTTGGGAGGCTTTCTGTTTTCCGGCTCCTTGCTGCAGCCCAAGTTCAGCCGGATGAACCCGCTGTCTGGGATCAAGCGCATGTTCTCGCTGAACTCGCTGACCGAACTGCTCAAGGCCGTGGCCAAGTTCTTCCTGGTGCTGGTGGTGGCGCTGGTGGTGCTGGCCAACGACCGCGAGGCGCTGATGGCGATTGCCAAGGAGCCGCTCGAGCAGGCGATCATCCACAGCGTGCAGGTGGTGGGCTGGAGCGCCTTGTGGATGGCGGCGGGTCTACTGCTGATCGCCATCGTCGATGTGCCGTTCCAGCTCTGGCAGACGCACAAGAAGCTGAAGATGACCAAGCAGGAAGTGCGCGACGAATACAAGGATACCGAGGGCAAGCCGGAGGTGAAGCAGCGCATTCGCCAACTGCAGCGCGAGGCGTCGCAGCGCAGGATGATGGCGGCGGTGCCCGAGGCCGATGTGATCATCACCAACCCGACGCACTATGCCGTGGCGCTCAAGTACGACCCGGAGAAGGGCGGTGCGGCGCCGTTGCTGTTGGCCAAGGGCACTGACTTTTTGGCTTTGAAGATCCGCGAGATCGGCCAGGAGCACAAGGTACAGATCCTCGAATCGCCGGCGCTGGCGCGGGCGATCTACTACTCCACGGAGCTTGAGCACGAAATTCCGGCCGGGCTGTACCTGGCAGTGGCGCAGGTGCTGGCGTACGTGTTCCAGATTCGCCAGTACCGCTCGGGCAAGGGCAAGCCGCCCGAGCCGCTGAAGAAGGATTTGCCGATTCCGCCGGACCTGCAGCGCGACAATTGATTCTGCAGGCGCGGGCTTGCCCGCGAAAAGAACACCGCGGTGGACCGCGAAAACACCGCAACAGAGCGCCTGGCCCCGCACCCAGGCAAAGTTGGAAAGCTTCTTGCAAAGCCACGCCCAAGCGCCGTCCAGGCGTCAAAGTTTTGCTTGAAGAGGATACCCGGTGGATCGCGCTCAGTTAATCAGCAACGCCCGTAACAACCTGGCCGGTCTCGGTCGGGGGAACCTGGGTGTGCCGCTGTTGCTGCTGGTGATGCTGGCAATGATGATGTTGCCCATCCCGCCGTTCCTGCTCGATGTGTTCTTCACCTTCAACATCGCGCTGTCGATCGTGGTCCTGCTGGTCTGCGTCTACGCCCTGCGCCCACTGGATTTCGCCGCCTTCCCGACCATCCTGCTGGTGGCGACGCTGCTGCGCCTGGCGCTCAACGTCGCCTCGACTCGAGTGGTCATGCTCCACGGCCAGGAGGGCCACGGAGCGGCGGGCAAGGTGATCCAGGCCTTCGGTGAGGTGGTGATCGGCGGCAACTACGTGGTCGGTGCGGTGGTGTTCGCCATCCTCATGATCATCAACTTCGTCGTGGTGACCAAGGGTGCCGGGCGTATCTCCGAGGTGAGCGCGCGTTTCACCCTCGACGCCATGCCCGGCAAGCAGATGGCGATCGACGCCGACCTCAACGCCGGCTTGATCGACCAGGCCCAGGCCAAGGCGCGTCGCGCCGAGGTGGCCCAGGAGGCCGAGTTCTACGGCTCGATGGACGGTGCCAGCAAGTTCGTGCGTGGCGACGCCATCGCCGGCCTGCTGATCCTGTTCATCAACCTTATCGGCGGCATGCTCATCGGCATGCTGCAGCATGGCATGACCTTCAGCGACGCCGGCAAGGTGTACGCTTTGTTGACCATCGGTGACGGTTTGGTGGCGCAGTTGCCCTCGCTGCTGCTGTCCACTGCGGCCGCGATCATGGTCACCCGCGCCTCGGGCTCCGAGGACATGGGCAAGCTTATCAACCGGCAGATGTTCGATTCGCCCAAGGCGCTGGCTGTTTCCGGCGCGCTGATGGTGGTGATGGGGCTGGTGCCGGGGATGCCGCACATCGCCTTCCTCAGCCTCGGCCTGATGGCCGGTGGTGGCGCCTACCTGGTGTGGAAGAAACAGCAGAAGGCCAAGCTCCTGGCCGTGCAGGAAGCGCAGCGCCAACAGGATCTGCTGCCATCGCCGCAGCGCGCCATGGAAACCAAGGAGCTGGGCTGGGACGACGTGACCCCGATCGACATGATCGGCCTGGAAGTCGGCTATCGCCTGATTCCGCTGGTCGACCGCAACCAGGGCGGCCAGTTGCTGGCGCGGATCAAGGGCGTGCGCAAGAAGCTCTCGCAAGACCTGGGCTTTCTCATGCCCACCGTGCACATTCGCGACAACCTCGACCTGCAGCCCAGTGCCTATCGCCTGACGCTGATGGGGGTGATCCTGGCCGAGGCCGAGATCTACCCGGACCGCGAGCTTGCGATCAACCCTGGGCAGGTGTTCGGCACCCTCAATGGTATCGCCGCGCGCGACCCGGCCTTTGGCCTGGAGGCGGTGTGGATCGATGTGGCCCAGCGCGCCCAGGCGCAGTCCTTGGGTTACACGGTGGTCGATGCCAGCACCGTGGTCGCCACTCACCTCAACCAGATTCTGCAGAAGCACTGCCACGAGCTGATCGGCCATGAAGAGGTTCAGCAGTTGCTGCAGGTGCTGTCCAAGGCATCGCCGAAACTTGCCGAGGAATTGGTGCCGGGTGTCATTTCCTTGTCGGGGTTGCTCAAGGTCCTGCAGGCCCTGCTTGCCGAGCAGGTGCCCGTGCGTGACATCCGCAGCATTGCCGAGGCCATCGCCAACAATGCCGCCAAGAGTCAAGATACCGCCGCGTTGGTGGCTTCGGTGCGGGTCGGCTTGTCCCGCGCCATCGTGCAAAGCATTGTCGGCGTTGAGTCCGAGCTGCCTGTGATCACCCTTGAACCAAGGTTGGAACAGATCTTGCTCAATAGTTTGCAAAGGGCCGGGCAGGGTCAGGAAGACGGTGTTCTTCTTGAACCGAGCATGGCCGAGAAGTTGCAGCGTTCGCTGATCGAGGCGGCGCAGCGCCAGGAGATGCAAGGCCAGCCGGCCATTCTCCTGGTCGCCGGCCCGATCCGTGCCATGCTGTCGAGATTCGGTCGTCTGGCCGTGCCCAACCTGCATGTGCTGGCGTACCAGGAAATACCGGACAACAAGCAAGTCACCATCGTTGCCACCGTGGGCCCTAATGGCTGAGGTAGTGGGTTATGCAAGTTAAGCGTTTTTTCGCCGCCGATATGCGTCAGGCCATGAAACTGGTCCGTGATGAGCTTGGCGCCGATGCCGCGATCATCGGCAACCGGCGTATCGCCGGCGGTGTCGAACTGACGGCCGCGCTGGACTACAAACTGTCCGCCCTGGCCCCACGCGTGCCGAATGTCGAGCTCGAGGACGAGCTGCGCAAGACCCATTCGCGCATCGCCACCGCCCAGGCCGAGCTGGACGGGCGTGGTGACGCCGAGCTCGGCAACCGGCAACTGTTTGCCGGCCTGTCGCTGACCGCGTCCGAGCCACTGGTCGAGCCGCATGTGGAAGCGCCGGTGCCTGCGCCGCCCCCGGCAGCTCCGGCGGTGGACAAGCGCGTATTCGATGCCATGCGTTCGGAGCTTTCGGGCCTGCGCGAGCTGCTCGAAGTGCAGCTCGGCTCGCTTGCCTGGGGCCAGCTGCAGGGCAGCAAGCCGCAGCAGGCCAACCTCTGGCGTCGCTTGCAGCGCCTGGGCCTGTCTGGCCCGATCGCCCGTGAACTGCTCGACCTGGCCGGTGAAATCGAAGACCCGCGCCAGGCCTGGCGCATGGTCCTGGCGCACCTGGCGCGCCTGATCGAGGTGCCTGAGGTCGAGCCGATCGAGGAGGGCGGGGTCATCGCCATGGTCGGCCCGGCCGGCATGGGCAAGACCACCACCCTGGCCAAGCTTGCGGCACGCTACGTGCTCAAGTACGGCTCGCAGCACCTGGCGCTGGTGAGCATGGACAGCTATCGCATCGGTGCCCAGGAGCAGCTCAAGACCCTCGGGCGCATCCTCAATGTGCCGGTGACCTATGTCGATCCGGGCCAGTCGCTGGCCCAGGCCCTGGAACCACTGCTGCGCAAGCGCGTGGTGCTGATCGACACCGCGGGCCTTCAGGCCAGCGATCCGGCCCTGCGCATGCAGCTCGAGTCGCTCGCCAGTCGCGGCATCGCCGCCAAGAACTACCTGGTACTGGCCACCACCAGCCAGAAGCAGGTGCTGACCGCCGCCTATCACAGCTACAAGCGCTGTGGCTTGGCCGGTTGCATCCTGACCAAGCTCGATGAAACGGGCAGCCTCGGCGAAGTGCTGAGCCTGGCCATCAGTCACGAACTGCCCGTGGCCTATCTCACCGATGGTCCGCGCATTCCGGACGACCTGCAGTTGCCGCGCAAGCACCAGTTGGTGAGCCGTGCGGTCAGCGTGCAGTTGCAGGAAGAGCCCAGCGAAGAGGCCATGGCCGACATGTTCGCTGATCTCTACCACAATCCCGATAAGCGCGCGGGTTGAAGATGAACGGCGCAGGGGGTCGACAGCGGCCCTTCAAGTGGGCGGGTCCCACGCGAGACAAGGTAAAGAACAGACATGGGTAGCATGCATCCCGTACAGGTGATCGCCGTCACCGGTGGCAAAGGTGGCGTCGGCAAGACCAACGTTTCAGTGAACCTGTCCCTGGCGCTGGCCGAACTCGGCCGCCGGGTCATGCTGCTGGACGCCGACCTGGGTCTGGCTAACGTCGACGTGCTGCTGGGGCTGACCCCCAAACGTACCCTGGCCGACGTCATCGAAGGACGCTGCGAGCTGCGCGACGTGCTGCTGCAGGGGCCGGGCGGCGTACGCATCGTGCCGGCGGCTTCGGGCACCCAGAGCATGGTGCACCTGGCGCCGGCCCAGCATGCCGGGCTAATCCAGGCGTTCAGCGAGATCGGCGACAACCTCGACGTATTGGTGATCGACACCGCTGCGGGTATCGGTGACTCGGTGGTCAGTTTTGTCCGCGCCGCGCAGGAGGTGCTGCTGGTGGTGTGCGACGAGCCTACCTCGATCACCGATGCCTACGCCCTGATCAAGTTGCTCAACCGCGATTACGGCATGAATCGCTTCCGCGTCCTGGCCAACATGGCGCAGAGCCCGCAGGAAGGGCGCAACCTGTTTGCCAAGCTGACCAAGGTCACTGACCGCTTCCTCGACGTGGCCCTGCAGTACGTCGGCGCCGTGCCCTACGACGAGTGCGTGCGCAAGGCGGTGCAGAAGCAGCGCGCAGTGTACGAGGCCTTCCCGCGCTCCAAGTGCGCCCTGGCCTTCAAGGCCATTGCGCAGAAGGTCGACAGCTGGCCGCTGCCGGCCAACCCGCGTGGGCACCTGGAGTTCTTCGTCGAGCGCCTGGTGCAGCCTACCAGTGCGGGGCCGGTGCTATGAACGCGAGCGGATTCAAGATGTACAGCAAGGCGTCCAAAGACGCCCAGTACGAGCTGGTCGAGCGCTATGCCCCGCTGGTCAAGCGCATCGCCTACCACCTGTTGGCGCGCCTGCCGGCCAACGTGCAGGTCGAGGATCTGATCCAGGCCGGCATGATCGGCCTGCTGGAAGTGGCCAACAAGTACGACGCCAGCAAGGGGGCGAGCTTCGAGACCTATGCCGGCATCCGCATCCGTGGCGCCATGCTCGACGAGGTGCGCAAGGGCGATTGGGCGCCGCGTTCGGTGCACCGCAACACGCGCATGGTCAGTGACGCGATTCGCGCCGTCGAAGCAAGAACCGGTCGTGACGCTAAAGATCACGAGGTTGCTGCCGAACTCCAATTGAGTCTCGACGATTATTACGGGATTCTGAACGATACCTTGGGCAGCCGCCTGTTCAGTTTCGACGACCTGCTGCAGGACGGCGAACACGAAGGGCTGCACGAGGACGGTGCCAGCGGCCAGGTCGAGCCGTGGCGGGATCTGGAAGACGAACGCTTCCAGGCCGCACTGACCGACGCGATCGCCAACCTGCCGGAGCGCGAGCGCCTGGTCCTGGCGCTGTACTACGACGAAGAGTTGAACCTCAAGGAAATCGGGGAAGTGCTGGGGGTCAGCGAGTCGCGTGTCAGCCAGTTGCACAGCCAGTGCGCAGCGCGTCTGCGCAGCCGGTTGGGTGAATGGCGGGCACGGTGAACCCGGGTTCGATGCAGTCGTTTTCCGTGGTGCCGAATTGATTGAGCGCGCGCTTGCCAGACGAGCGCGTTTAAGACTGCTTGGAGGTCTAATTGAACAAAGATATGAAAATCCTCATCGTTGACGACTTCTCGACGATGCGGCGGATCATCAAGAACCTGTTGCGTGATCTGGGCTTCACCAACACCGACGAGGCCGACGATGGCACCACGGCCCTGCCGATGCTCGAAAGCGGTCATTACGACTTCCTGGTGACTGACTGGAACATGCCCGGCATGTCCGGTATCGATCTGCTGCGCAAGGTACGTGCCCACGACCGTCTCAAGGGCATGCCGGTGCTGATGGTGACCGCCGAGGCCAAGCGCGACCAGATCATCGAAGCGGCCCAGGCCGGCGTCAACGGCTACGTGGTCAAGCCTTTCACCGCGCAGGTACTCAAAGAAAAGATCGAGAAGATCTTCGAACGCGTCAACGGCTGAGCCATGTCTGGGGGCGCTATGGAATCAAGAAACGATTCTCTGGGGGAGTTCGAGTCGACCCTGAAGAAGCACGCCGAGCAGCTGGTGCAAAGCCTGGAGCGCGGCCAGTTCGGCGAGGCGGTGCAGCTGATCCACCAGCTCAACCAGACCCGTGACCGTGGCCTTTACCAGGAGGTCGGCAAGCTCACCCGCGAGCTGCACAGCGCCATCGTCAGTTTCCAGATCGATCCGCGCATGCCGCAGGCCGAGGAAGTGTCGCAGATCACCGACGCCACCGAACGGCTGTCCTACGTGGTCCGGCTGACCGAGAACGCGGCCAATCGCACCATGGACCTGGTCGAGCAGAGCACGCCGGTGCTCAACGACCTGGCGAGCGAGGCCCAGACCTTGTCCGTCGACTGGCAGCGCTTCATGCGTCGCGAGGTGGCGGCGCCGGAGTTTCGTGAGCTGGTCAAGCGCGTCGACAGTTTCCTGACGCACAGCGCCGAAGGTAACCGCAAGGTGGCCGGCCACCTCAACGATATTCTCCTCGCTCAGGACTATCAGGACCTGACCGGGCAGGTGATCAAGCGGGTGACCGCACTGGTCACCGAAGTCGAAAGCAATCTGCTCAAGCTCGTGTTGATGGCCAGTCAAGTCGACCGCTTTGCCGGTATCGAACATGACCACGATCAATTGCGTGCTGAAAAAGATGAAGAAAAACATCCAACTCGGGGTGAAGGTCCGCAGATTCATGCCGATAAGCGTGAAGACGTCGTGTCCGGTCAGGACGATGTCGATGATCTGCTGTCCAGCCTGGGTTTTTAGGGAGCACGTTTAATGAGCTTCGGCGCCGATGAAGAAATCCTTCAGGATTTCCTGGTAGAAGCCGGCGAAATCCTCGAGCAACTGTCCGAGCAACTGGTCGAGCTGGAAAGCCGACCTGACGATGCGGACCTGCTCAATGCGATCTTTCGCGGTTTTCACACTGTAAAAGGGGGCGCCGGCTTCCTTCAGCTCAATGAGTTGGTGGAGTGCTGCCACATTGCCGAGAACGTCTTCGACATCCTGCGCAAGGGAGAGCGCAGGGTCGATGCCGAACTGATGGATGTGGTGCTCGAAGCGCTGGATACGGTCAACAGCATGTTTGGCCAGGTTCGCGAGCGCAGCGACATCACCCCGGCCACGCCAGAGCTGCTCGCCGCGCTGTCGCGCCTGGCTGAACCGGCCAGCGCCGATGCCGTGGCACCGGTTGCCGTGGCCGCGGCCGTCGTCGAGGCACCGGCTGCCGAGGCGGACGTCACCGATACCGAATTCGAACAACTGCTCGATTCCCTCGACGCGGTCAAGGCCCAGGCCGAGGCGGCCGAGCAGTCGCAGGGCGAAGCCGTTTCCGGCAGCGCTGACGAGATCACCGACGCCGAGTTCGAATCGCTGCTCGACCAGTTGCATGGCAAGGGTCAGTTCTCGCCGGAAGTCGCGGCGAGCGAGCCGGAGGCTGCAGTCGCGGCGCCGGCCGGTGACGAGATCACCGACGAAGAGTTCGAGGCGCTGCTCGACCAGTTGCATGGCAAGGGCGCTTTTGCCGCCGATGCACTGCCGAGCGTCGAAGCCACCGCCAGCACTGCCACTGCACCGGCGGCCGAACCTGTCGGCGACCATATCACCGACAACGAGTTCGAGGCCCTGCTGGACCAACTGCATGGCAAGGGCAAGTTCAGTGGCGATGCCGTTGCGGCTGAAGCGCCTGCCGTTGCCGTGGCGGCCGCACCTGCTGCCAAGGCTGAAAGCAAACCCGTCGCCAAACCGGCGCCTGCACCCGCGCCAGCCGCCAAGCCTGCCGCCGCTGCGGCGCCTGCACGCGCTGCAGCCCCGGCTGCCGACAAGCACGGCGCCAGCGAGGCGGAAACCACGGTGCGGGTCGATACCGCGCGCCTGGATGAAATCATGAACATGGTCGGCGAACTGGTGTTGGTGCGTAACCGCCTGGTGCGCCTGGGCCTGAACAGCGGCGACGAGGCCATGTCCAAGGCCGTGTCCAACCTGGACGTGGTCACCGCCGACTTGCAGACCGCGGTCATGAAGACCCGCATGCAGCCCATCAAGAAGGTCTTCGGCCGCTTCCCGCGCCTGGTGCGCGACCTGGCCCGCCAGCTCAAGAAAGAAATCAACCTGGAGCTGGTCGGCGAAGAGACCGACCTGGACAAGAACCTGGTCGAGGCCCTGGCCGACCCGCTGGTGCACTTGGTGCGCAACGCGGTCGACCATGGCGTCGAGACCCCCGAAGAGCGCGAGGCCTCCGGCAAGGCGCGCACCGGTCGGGTGGTCCTGTCGGCGGAGCAGGAGGGTGACCACATCCTGCTGTCGATCTCCGACGACGGCAAGGGCATGGACCCGAACGTCCTGCGCGCCAAGGCGGTCGAGAAGGGCCTGATGGACAAGGATGCAGCCGACCGCCTGAGTGAGTCGGATTGCTACAACCTGATCTTCGCCCCGGGCTTCTCGACCAAGACCGAGATTTCCGACGTGTCCGGCCGCGGTGTGGGCATGGATGTGGTGAAGACCAAGATTTCCCAGCTCAACGGCTCGATCAACATCTTCTCGGCCAAGGGCCAGGGCTCGAAGATCATCATCAAGGTGCCACTGACGCTGGCAATCATGCCGACGCTGATGGTGATGCTGGGCAACCAGGCGTTCGCGTTCCCGCTGGTCAACGTCAACGAGATCTTCCACCTCGACCTGTCGCGCACCAACGTGGTCGATGGCCAGGAAGTGGTGATCGTGCGCGACAAGGCGCTGCCGCTGTTCTACCTCAAGCGCTGGCTGGTCCAGGACCAGCAGCATGAGGAGCAGCTCGAAGGGCATGTGGTGATCCTGTCGGTCGGCACTCAGCGTATCGGCTTCGTGGTCGACCAGCTGGTGGGCCAGGAAGAGGTGGTGATCAAGCCGCTGGGCAAGATGCTGCAGGGCACCCCGGGCATGTCCGGCGCCACCATCACCGGTGACGGTCGTATCGCGCTGATCCTCGACGTCCCGAGCATGCTCAAGCGTTACGCCGCCCGGCGTATTTGATTTCGGCGGCGCGACCTGGCGGTTGCGCCGCCTAATGGAGTGTTTATGGCAGTCAAGGTCCTGGTGGTGGATGATTCCGGTTTCTTCCGCCGCCGTGTCTCGGAAATCCTCTCGGCGGACCCGACCATCCAGGTGGTCGGCACCGCGACCAACGGCAAGGAAGCGATCGACCAGGCGCTGGCGCTCAAGCCTGATGTGATCACCATGGACTACGAGATGCCGATGATGGACGGCATTACCGCCGTGCGGCACATCATGCAGCGCTGCCCGACGCCGGTCCTGATGTTCTCTTCGCTCACCCACGAAGGCGCGCGTGTCACCCTCGATGCGCTGGACGCAGGGGCGGTCGATTACCTGCCGAAGAACTTCGAGGATATTTCGCGTAACCCCGAGAAGGTCAAGCAGATGCTGTGCGAGAAGGTCCACACCATCTCGCGCAGCAATCGCCGTTTCAGCAGTTTCGCCAGTCACGCGCCAAGCCCGGTTGCCAGTGCCGCGCCCAGCACCAGCCATGCTCCGGCCAGCACCCTGGGCAGCACTGCCCCGGTTCGTGCTGCGGCACCGGTGCGCGCCGCAGCCAGCCATTCGCCGACGCCCAAGCGCAAGCCCTACAAGCTGGTGGCGATCGGGACCTCCACAGGTGGCCCGGTGGCCCTGCAGCGGGTGCTGACGCAACTGCCCGCCAGCTTCCCGGCACCCATCGTGCTGATCCAGCACATGCCGGCGGCGTTCACCAAGGCCTTTGCCGAGCGCCTCGACAAGCTGTGCAAGATCAGCGTCAAGGAGGCCGAGGACGGTGATGTGCTGCGTCCAGGCCTTGCACTGCTGGCCCCGGGAGGCAAGCAGATGATGGTCGATGGCCGTGGCACGGTGAAGATCCTGCCGGGTGACGAACGCCTGAACTACAAACCCTGCGTAGACATCACCTTCGGCTCGGCGGCCAAGACCTACGGTGACAAGGTGCTTTCGGTCGTGCTGACCGGCATGGGCGCCGACGGACGCGAAGGTGCTCGCCTGCTCAAGCAGGGCGGCAGCACCGTATGGGCCCAGGACGAGGCGAGCTGCGTGATCTACGGCATGCCCATGGCCATCGTCAAGGCCAACCTGGCTGACGCCGTGTACAGCCTGGACGAGATCGGCAAGCACCTCGTAGAGGCCTGTGTCTGATGGATGTTCTCAGCGTTATCGGCCTGATCCTGGCGTTCGTCGCCATCGTCGGTGGCAACTTCCTTGAAGGCGGGCATGTCGGCGCGCTGCTCAACGGCCCGGCCGGGCTGATCGTGATCGGCGGCACCCTGGCCGCAGCGCTGCTGCAGTCGCCGCTGTCGGCGTTCAAGCGTGCGTTGCAGATCCTGCGCTGGATCTTCTTCCCGCCACGGGTCGATCTGGCCGGCGGTATCGACCGTGTCGTCAACTGGAGCCTGACCGCGCGCAAGGAAGGCCTGCTGGGGCTGGAGGGCGTCGCCGATGCCGAACCGGACCCGTACGCACGCAAAGGTTTGCAGCTGCTGGTCGATGGCGCTGAGCCTGAGTCGATCCGCAGCATTCTGGAGGTCGATTTCCTCACCCAGGAGAGCCGTGACATCCAGGCGGCCAAGGTCTTCGAGAGCATGGGCGGCTACGCGCCGACCATCGGCATCATCGGTGCGGTGATGGGCTTGATCCATGTGATGGGCAACCTGGCAGACCCGTCGCAACTGGGTAACGGCATTGCCGTGGCCTTCGTCGCCACCATCTATGGTGTGGCCAGTGCCAACCTGATCCTGCTGCCGGTGGCCAACAAGCTCAAGGCCATCGTCATGCGCCAGTCGCGTTATCGCGAGATGCTGCTCGAGGGGCTGCTGTCGATCGCCGAAGGCGAGAACCCACGCTCGATCGAGCTGAAGCTGCAAGGCTTCATGGAGTAAGCCATGCGTCGTCGTCGCCATACCGAGGAGCACGAGAACCACGAGCGCTGGCTGGTCTCGTACGCTGACTTCATCACCTTGCTGTTCGCCTTTTTCGTGGTGATGTACTCGATCTCCTCGATCAACGAGGGCAAGTACAAGGTCATTTCCCAGGCGCTGATCGGGGTGTTCAACGACCCCGAGCGCAGCCTCAAGCCGATCCCGATCGGCGATGAACGTCCGCTGACGATCAAGCCGGCAGAACCCTTGATCAAGGACAGTGACCAGGTCGATGCGGGCCTGGGGCAGACCAGCGTCGATCCGCTCAAGACCATCACCGACCAGGTGGACGATGCCTTCGGCGACCTGATCAAGTCGAACCAGATGACCGTGCGTGGCAATGAGCTGTGGGTGGAGATCGAACTCAACTCGGCCTTGTTGTTCGGCAGCGGCGACGCCATGCCCAGCGATATCGCCTTCGAGATCATCGAGAAGGTGGCCAGGATTCTCAAACCCTTCGCCAACCCGGTGCATGTCGAAGGCTTCACCGACAATCTGCCGATCCGTACCGCCCAGTACCCGACCAACTGGGAACTGTCCTCGGCGCGGGCCGCGAGCATCGTGCGGCTGCTGGCGATGGAAGGGGTGAACCCGGCGCGCATGGCCTCGGTGGGTTACGGCGAGTATCAGCCGGTCGCCAGCAACGATACCGCTGACGGCCGGGCGCGCAACCGCCGGGTCGTGCTGGTGATTTCGCGCAACCTCGAGGTGCGCCGCAGCCTGACTGGCTCCGGCAGTGCCAATGCCACCCCGGACGCGGCGTTGCGCCGTGCTGGCACACAAAGTGCACCAGCTACGCCAGCCACGACGGTCGGGAGCAATCCCGTCAAATCTCCGTCACCGAATCTATAAAACCGTTCCCGGCGGGACATTTCGCCCATGCTGGGAGGAAGCAACGCACGATGAGAGTCTGGGCAGTAGCCAATCAAAAAGGTGGCGTCGGCAAGACCACCACTACCATCGCCCTGGCCGGCCTGCTGGCCGAGGCGGGCAAGCGCGTGGTCGTCGTCGACCTCGACCCGCACGGCTCGATGACCAGCTATTTCGGGCACAATCCCGACGCTCTGGAGCACAGCTGCTACGACCTGTTCCTGCACAAGGGCGTGGTGCCCGAAGGGCTGCCGGGGCAATTGCTGCTGCCGACCAGCCATGAGCGCATTTCGCTGCTGCCTTCGAGCACTGCACTGGCGGTGCTGGAGCGCCAGTCGCCGGGCCAGAATGGCCTGGGCCTGGTAATCGCCAAGAGTCTGGCGCAGCTATGGCAGGATTTCGACTTTGCCCTGATCGACAGCCCGCCCTTGCTGGGCGTACTGATGGTCAACGCCCTGGCGGCCAGCCAGCAACTGGTGATCCCGGTGCAGACCGAGTTCCTCGCGGTCAAGGGCCTGGAGCGCATGGTCGGCACCCTGGCGATGATCAACCGTTCACGCAAGCAGGCACTGCCCTTCCAGATCGTCCCGACCTTGTTCGACCGCCGCACCCAGGCCTCGCTCGGCACGCTCAAAGTGCTGCGCGACACCTACGGCGAGCAGGTCTGGCAAGGTTATATTCCGGTCGACACGCGCCTGCGCGATGCCAGCCGCAACGGTGTCACGCCCTCGCAGTTCGACGGCAAGAGCCGCGGTGTGACCGCCTACCGGGCGCTGCTCAAGCACCTGCTGACGTACCGCAACGCATTGCAGGTGGCCTGATGAACCGCGCTCCGCAGATCACCAGCAAGCCGCAACTCGCCCTGCAGTCCTACCTCGACGGTCTGTTGCAGGAAGCCACTGAACCGGCCTCGGTGCCCGAGGCGCCGCTGCCGGTTGCGCAGGCAGAGGCACCTGAGCCCAGCGACGAATTCGCCGCGGCCGTGCGCGAAGAGCAGGCCCGTGATGCGCGCCGCGAACCCGCTCCGGTGGTAGCGCTCAAGCCGTTCGCCGAGCCTGTGGCCAATGTACTGCCCACGGTGTTGCCGCCGGTGCAGCCGGTGGTCAGCGTGGTCGACGACCAGGTGCTGGCCGAGGCGGCCATCCCGGTGCTGACCGAAGCACAGGCCATCGAGCCGGTCGCACCGCTGGTCGAAGTTCACCTGCCGGCGCCTGCTGCACCGGTTCCACCGGCCACCGCCGATGGTCGTCCGGCCTGGGCAGCGGAGCCTTTCGAATGCCTGCTGTTCGACGTGGCCGGGCTGACCCTGGCGGTGCCGCTGGTGTGCCTGGGCTCGATCTACAGCCTGGCCGGCCAGGAGCTCACGCCGCTGTTCGGCCAACCGGACTGGTTCCTCGGCATCCTCAGTTGCCAGGCCGGCAACCTGAAGGTGCTGGACACCGCGCGTTGGGTCATGCCAGACCGCTACCGTGACGATTTCCGTCAAGGCCTGCAGTACGTGATTTCCGTGCAGGGCTACGAGTGGGGGCTGGCGGTGCATCAGGTCAGCCGCTCGCTGCGCCTGGATCCGGCCGAGATCAAGTGGCGCAGCCAGCGTGGCCAGCGCCCGTGGTTGGCCGGTACGGTGATCGAACACATGTGTGCCTTGCTCGACGTTGCCGAGCTGGCCGAATTGATCGCCAGCGGTGCGGTCAAGCAGATGAATACCAAACACAACTGAATCGGCGCCGCAGCTGCCGCGGCGACAACGAGCACACCGCCAACGGCGGATTGAGAGGGCTAGGGGAATGAAAAAGTCGTCTGCACAGGGTTCCGAAGATCCGATCCTGCAGTGGGTCACCTTCCGTCTGGACAACGAGTCCTACGGCATCAACGTCATGCAGGTGCAGGAAGTCCTGCGCTATACCGAGATCGCTCCGGTGCCGGGTGCGCCGAGCTATGTGCTCGGTATCATCAACCTGCGCGGCAACGTGGTCACCGTGATCGACACCCGTCAGCGTTTCGGCCTGATGCCGTCCGATGTCACCGACAATACCCGTATCGTGATCATCGAGGCGGACAAACAGGTCGTCGGCATCCTGGTCGACAGCGTGGCCGAAGTGGTCTATCTGCGCCAGTCGGAGATCGAGACGGCGCCGAATGTCGGTAACGAAGAGTCGGCCAAGTTCATCCAGGGCGTCTGCAACAAGAACGGCGAGCTGCTGATCCTGGTCGAGCTGGACAAGATGATGACCGAGGAAGAGTGGTCGGAGCTGGAGAACATCTGAGGTGATCTTCGAGGCTGCGGTAATCCTTCTGGCGCTGCTGTGGGCGCTGAGCCTGTGGTTTTTCCTCAACTACAGCAAGCGCCAGCGCGAGATGGCCAGCCAGCAGGCCCAGGGCGATGCGCTGCGTGACCAGCGCATCAAGGACCTGGCCAAACGTCTGGATGATTACCAGAACGTCACCGTGCGCATGGGCGAGGCCATTCACGAACTGCGCGCGGCGGTCTCGCCGCTGCCTGACAGGCTGCTGCAACTGGAGCAGCGCGATCCCAACAATGTCACCTTCTCCCAGGCCGCCAAGCTGGTGGGGATGGGCGCGAGCGTTTCCGAACTCACCGAAAGCTGCGGGCTGACCCAGGCGGAGGCTGAGTTGATGAGCAAGTTGCATCGTCGGGAATAACGGTAAAACAAGGCGATCAATCGATCGCCTTGTTTCATTTCACGTTCGTGCCCACGAGTTGCTGCCTCCCACCTTCGCCACACGACCCAGTGGCAGCAGTTCGTCGGTCAGTTTCTGAGCCTGCGGCAGGTCGACGAACAGGTACGAGTTGACCCGCGGGATACCGCACAAGTTGTTGATCTGGCGCAAGGTTGCCAATCCCGGTAGGCGTTGGTCGACGACTTGGGTGAGCAGGGCGGGGCCGGTGAGCTCGCTCAACTGCTGGGCGTAGCGGTAAAAGCCGAGAGGGTCTTCGGCCACGCTGGGTTTGCTGTCGTAGAAATCGGGGCGGGCCAGGTAGCGGGTGTGCATCTCTTCGCTGATCGCTTCCAGCGTCGGGTTGCCCGGATGGCTGCCGATCAAGCTGTTGTTGAAGAGGCAGTTCATGCCCATCTTTTCGTTGGACATCGCAGGTGCCAGCAACAGGCCGTCGGGGGTGGTGCGCAGCTCGACTTGATCGACGGCTGGTGCAGGCTTGCCATCGACGATCTCGCCGGGCGTGAATAGCGTATCGTCCACGTCAATGTATACGCCACCTTCGTGATAGAGCATCTGGTAGCGCAGCACATCTGCGGCCGAGGCATAGTTGCGCGCCACGCCGCCATTGCCGTCGAGGGCAGCCTGGTACTGCGCGTGGTACTTGCTCTGGCTGAAGCTGCGGAAGAACGCTTGCTCTTCCAGCGGCAGAACCTGTACGCCGGGAGCTTGTTCGTTGAGCAGGCGCAGATTTTCCTCGAAGGCCGCAGGGGACGCATTGGACAGGAACAGGCGTAGCCGATATTCGCTGTTCTGCAGGTGGCTGGCGTTGTTGGCCAGGTTGCGAATCAGGTCCTGGTCCATCACGTTGCCGCCGACCCATAGTGAAGAGAAGGTCTTGGGAATGGGCAGGCGATTCTCGGCAAGGGTCGGAAGTTGCACCGGCAAGGGAAGGTCGATACCCAGTGCGCGCAAGGTGCTGGTGCGCATGGCGTCGGTGACCTCGCGCGGACCTTCGACGGGCTCCAGGTCTTTGCTGTGGGGCAGGGCAACATGGCGGATCGGTTCAATGCTGTTCTCATCGCCTTCGATGATGAAGGCATTCTTTTCCATGTCATAGATCATGCGCACGTTGTAGCCGCCTATGCTGGCGTCCAGGTCGTCCAGCGAACCGTCGTACTTGGGGACGCGGATCACCGAGTCGGCGACGGTCTGATCGGCCCCCGGCAGTGGCGTGACCGAGCTGTGGTTGTGGAAGTAGGGGGCGGCATCCAGTTCCGGCAGGCGTGGCGGGCTGATCGGGCTCAGTGGGTAGCCGATCTGCTCGTTCAGGCGCCGAGGAGGGACGAAGCTTTCGCTCTTGACCTCGAACAAGGTCGTGCTCTTGGCCACCCCCTGGGCAACCAGCGGCAGGGCATTGAACAGGCCCCAGGCAAGGTTGCTAACGCCTGCTTGCTGGTCCTGAAGATGCTTGCCGTTGATGACCTGGTCCAGGCCCAACCCTGCCTGTGCCAGCCCGCCGATGGCGATCAAAGGTGCCAGTCCGGGAACCACCAGGGTCAGGGGGGCGACCAGATTCAGGGTGGTGTTCAGATAGCCTTGCCACCTTTTCTTCGTCACCTCGCTGTCGCTGGTGATGAGGAAGTCCGCATCGTCGTAGGTACGCTGGCGTTGGCGCTTGGCCAGGGCCTGGAACAGGTCGCCCTTGATCTTGGGATTGTACTTGCCGGGTCGGTAGTTGACGTAGGTCCGTGGCGGCCAGGTTCCGTCGTCGTTGAAAAAACCATGCTCCGGTGGCAGGTTGTGTCTGGCGGGGTAGGCGCCAAGCCCTTCCAGGGCAGTGTCCAGACCGCTGAAATCAATGCCCTGAGGGCCATCGGCGAGGCGGAAGTGGCGCTTGAGTGCGTTACGTTTACCGGCGTCCTTGCACTGTTCGCCGATCCAGTCCTTCATCGCCTCTTCGCTGGCGAATTCGAGCAGCGGCGAGCTGTTGCCAGGCATGTACAGCACGGTGAGGTCGCTTGCCACATCATTGATGTACAACAGGTCGGTGGAAGCATAGCCATAGATGCTCAGGGCGCTCAGGCGCAGCCTGCCGCGCGGTAGCAACTTGGCTGCGCGCCAGATCAGCCGCCTTGCCGGATCGCTTAGGCTGCCTTCGCTGACCTGCTTGTTGCAGGCGGCGATGAAGTTGAGCTTGCAGGATTGGCCATAGGTTTGCAGATGGGCGGCCCAATAGGTGTCGAGCAATGCCTTGTACTGCGTGTGGTAATCCAGGGCCTCGATATGGCTTTGCAGGGTTTCGGCGGAGATTGTCAGCAGCGTCGTGGAGTCGAAGCGCGAATCATCGGTGCGGCGGAACAGGCCATTGAAGACGCGGTACCAGTCACCGTTGTGGCCAATCGGTGGAGAAGGCAAGGTGTCGACGATGCGGATCTTGCCTGCAGGCAAGGTTCCGGCCCATGGGTGCTCGAACAGCGCGTCGAACACATTGTTGTTTGACTCACCCTGCCAATTCATCAGCACCGCTTCGATCAGACTGACGCGCTGGATCACCTGCGCCAGGGGTATGCCGGAACCTGGTTCACGGACATGCAGGGTCACGACCTCGATCTGATCGGGCGCCAGTTGCACGCCTTGGGCGCGCAGCCAGGTCTGTATGCTGCGGCCGACTTCATGGTCGGGACGCGGAAGGTTAGCCAGATGGTCGCGTACGTACTGCACGCCGGCGGGGTTGATTCGAGTCGAAAGCATGACATCACCTTTTGGGCAGGGGGAGACCCAGCGTGGCGCTTTCGTGGCGACGGCAGTGGTAGATATCTGCGACCCTGCCTGTGGACGGGCATGCCATCCGCAGGTGGGCAGCGCTTTGGCGCCAACGGTTGCAGGGCGAGGGCCTCGCTGGCTTCTTCCACGGGCTGCAGCATCTGGCCAAAGGTGACGAAGCCTGGCCGACAGTAGCTGAACAGTGCATCGGGCCGGAAACGGGCGTTGCCCAGCAATGGCAGCGCATTGAACAGACCAAAGGCTTGCGCCGTCACGCCAGCGGCCTTGTCCGCGAGCGTGTTGCCGTTGATTGCCTTGTCCAGCCCCAGGCCGAACTGGGCCAGCCCTCCTGCGGCCAGCAGCGGGGTGAGTGCTGGAACCACCATGGCCACGGGGGCGAGCAGGGTCATGGCGGCATTGAGGTAGCTGCTCCAGCGCGCCTTGTCGATCTGGTGATTGCTGACGATCTGGCTGTCGGCATCGGCGTATGACCTTTGCTGCTGGCGCTTGGCAAGTTCATCGAACAGCGGTTCGGTAATGGGCGGGGTGTTAGATACTGCTGGCGTCGGGAAGGGGCAGGTGCGGTCCGGGGGTGATATCGCGCTCGCCTGGGGGCGTGTCGTCGAAATTCGCCGGTAGTTTGCCGCGCAACTGCCAGGCGAAGGCGATGATCTCGGCGATGGTCAGGTACAGGGCCTCGGGGATCTGTTCGCCCAGTTCCAGCCGGGCCAGCAGGCGCACCAGTTCGGCGTTTTCGTAGATCGGCACTTCATGTTCGCGGGCCAGGGCGAGAATCGCCTCGGCCAGTTCATCCTCGCCTTTGGCGCTCAAGGTCGGTGCCTGTGCACCGTCGTAACTCAGGGCGATGGCCTGGCGGGGGGCTTTGTTGTTCATGCGGTTTCGTCCACCCAGCGTTGTTCCAGTCGTGTGCGCGGGCCTTGCGGCGGGGTGCCGGGGTGACAGGCCAGGTCACCCACATCGAGGCCACGGGCGAGCAGGCGTTCGCGCAGGCTGCCGAGCTGGCTGTCGATCAGTTGTGCGGTCTGTGGACGCTCGGCCCACAGCTGGCCGCTGAGGCGGCCCTGGCTCAGTTGTGCCTGTACTTGCAGCGGGCCCAGTGGTGGCAGGTCGAAGGCCAGTTCGATGCGCCACAGCGACTGCAGCGGATCACGCTGCTCGCGCTGCGGGTCGGCCTGCTGCTGTGGGGTGTCCTCGCGTTGCAGCTTGGCCTGCAGCGGGATGAACTCCTGGCCGTGGCGCAAGGGGATCTCGGTTTGCCAGGTGGTCTGCTGGTTGCCGCTCTCGGTGGTGCCGGTCTGCTGCAGGCTGGCCAGTTGATGGCTTTGTACGCGCGAGATGGCGGCGGCGGCCAGGCGCAGCAATTGCTGCAGGTCGCCTTTTTCTTCCAGGCTCTGCAGCAGTCGCGAGGGCAGGGGGAAGGCACCAGGTTGAGGTCGGCTGCTGACCTGGTCGAGCATGCCCAGGGCACTGCGGGCCATGCCCGGCAGGACCTGAGCCAGGGCGGTGGCGGCCAGGGCCGGGTTGAAGGTCGGGTTGCTCGGAACACCTGGCAGGATCTGCGCCACCAGGCGCACCAGTTGTGCCTTGAGGTCCGGCGTGACAGCGGCGCCCAGCCCGCCGAGCAGCTTGGCTTCGAGAAACGCACCGCTGTTGTTCAGCGCCTGGGCGATGCTCTTGGCATCGCCCAGTTGCGTAGGGTCAGGCAGGCTGGCCAGCAGGCGTGCCGCCGTGGCACTCAGCTCGCTGTTGCCGGCAGGGGCACTGGCGATCTGCTGCAAGGCATTGAGCAAGGTTGGCAGCGAAGCCTGGCGGCTTTGTTGGGTCAGCAGTTGTTGGGCGATGGTCAGTTGATCCTGACGGCCACTCAGGGGCACGAAGCGCAGCGACTGGTCGCCTTGCACCAGCGCGCTGAGCAGGCTGCCGACCGCCAACGGGCGTGGGCTGTCGAGGGTCAGGGTGGCGCCGGCCTGGCTGCTGTTGAGCAGGCTCACCAATGAGCGGAACGCTGTGGCGCCCGGCAGCGCCTGGCTGGTCAGGACCTTGCCCTGCAGCAGGGTGCCGATCGGTATCTTGCCGGTGTCGAGCTGCGTGAGGGTAGCGATGTTGCTGGCGCTGGCCTGCTGCAAGACGACCGCCAGGCGGTTGCCGTCGGCTTGGCCGAGGGTGATCTGGCTGCCAGGGGGCAGCGGCTGGTTGGCGCTGGCCTGCACCTGGGCCTGGTTGCCGTTGGGCAGGCTCAGGCGCAACAGCATCATGAAGTCCTGGCCCACCTGGCGCAGGTTCAGCACTTCGGCCTGGGCAGTCTGGCCCGGGGGGATCAGGCCGGGTTGCGGTTGACTCAGGCGCAGCAGCTCACCGGTCAGGCTGGCCTTGGCCACCTGCGCCGCGAATGCGCTTTGTGCGCCGAGACTATTGATTTCCGTCATGATTGTATACAACCTGTCGAGCCAGCCCTCTTGGCAGCGGGGTGGCACATGTAATAATGCCGGGCGCGCTGCCACTGCCAGTATAACGGCCAGGGGCGGGGCGACTTGAGACAAGGGTGTTGATCTGCGGTGTTTCATTCGCGGG
>NZ_JABWRO010000035.1:0-42608 GCF_014268985.1 Pseudomonas sp. RW10S2
CGATCGCGGCACAAGGCCGCTCCCACAGGGGATCGTGTCGGACTCCAGAATGCAAAAAGCCCCGACGGGTCGGGGCTCTTGCATGCAGCTCGAGGCTTACTGGTTGACGGTCTTGCCCGCCACCACGGCTTCTTTCTTCTTGCCGTTGGCCTGGAGCAGCGAGTTGTAGTACGCCTCGCCCTTGGCGCTGTCGTACATGCCTTGCCACTTGGCGATCACCACCGCGGCCAGGGCGTTACCCACTACGTTCAGCGCGGTACGGGCCATGTCCATGATGCGGTCGACACCGGCGATGAAAGCCAGGCCTTCCAGTGGAATGCCCACGCTGCCCAGGGTCGCCAGCAGCACCACGAAGGAAACGCCCGGCACGCCGGCGATACCCTTGGAGGTGACCATCAGGGTCAGCACCAGCAGCAGTTGCTGGCTGATCGACAGGTCGATGCCGTACAGCTGGGCGATGAAGATCGCAGCGATGCTCTGGTACAGGGTCGAACCGTCGAGGTTGAACGAGTAACCGGTCGGCACCACGAAGGAGCAGATCGACTTCGGCGCACCGTACTTCTCCATCTTCTCGATGACGCGTGGCAGCACGGTTTCGGAACTGGAGGTCGAGTAGGCGAGGATCAGCTCGTCCTTCATGATGCGCATGATCTTGATGATCGAGAAGCCGAACACGCGCGCCACCAGGCCCAGCACCATGAAGGCGAAGAAGGCGATGGCGAAGTACACCAGCAGCACCAGCTTGGCCAGCGGCAGCAGGGAGGCGAAACCGAAGTTGGCGACGGTCGCGGCGATCAGGGCGAATACGCCGATCGGGGCATAGTTCATGATCATGTGGGTGACCTTGAACATGGTCTCCGACACGCCCTGGAAGGTACGCACCAGCGGCTCGCGCAGGTCGGCGTTGAGGCTGGAGAGGCCCATGCCGAACATGACCGAGAAGAAGATGATCGGCAGCATCTCGCCACGCATCAGCGCTGCGAAGATGTTCGACGGGATCAGGTTGAGCAGGGTCTCGATGAACGCATGCTCATGCTGTACCTCTGCAGCCGTGGCCTGGTACTTGGAGATGTCGACGGTGCCCAGGGTGCTCATGTCGATGCCGGCACCTGGGTGGAACACATTGGCCAGTACCAGACCGACGACGATGGCGATGGTGGTCACCACTTCGAAGTAGATGATGGTCTTCAGGCCGATGCTGCCCAGTTTCTTCGCGTCGCCAACCCCGGCGATGCCCACGATCAGCGACGAAATCACGATCGGGACGACGATCATCTTGATCAGGCGAATGAAGATGTCGCCGGCGGGCTGGAGGACGTTGCTGATCCACCATGCCTTTTCTGCACTGAAATGATTCAGTAGCGCGCCGACTGCAACGCCCAGGACAAGACCGATCACAATCTGCCAGGCGAGGCTCAGTTTTGCCTTCTTCATGTCGTTACCTTTGTTGTAGTGGTCATGGCCGACAGGTCGGAAAAGCGCATCCCAGCGCCGTTGGCAACGTCACGGGCAGCGATTGGCTTCCGTCCGGCGACCCTGTTCTCAGGTCACCGCCAGCGAGCGAACGAGCGCTCGGGCCAGCGAAAAAGGCGGCAACTATTGCGACGTGGACAGGGCCAGTCTAATGCCGGAAACGACTACCCTATGCCGAATCGGCATAAGAAAAGACCGCAAATCGGCCAATTCAGCGGCCATAAAATCCAGCCGTTCGGTTTTCCGAACAAGGCCAAACCGCCATTTTTAGGCAGAAACGACAGGATCAGTTCCAGGGTAGAGGAGGGTTGTTCGACAATCCGAATGGAACAAAAAGCACTGTGCGCACCGCACAATCGAGGGGAAAAAAATTCGATATACGGTTACGACAAAATGTGTCTTGAAGGGGAAATCGTACAAGTGCGCCCGAAAAGGCAAATCTGCGTGTGGACGCTTCGGAAGCCAGATCAGGCCGTCATGTCTTTTCCGACACCGCTGATCTGGATCTTCCGACGCTGTCTCTCCTGACCCGGCCCTTGTCGGAGGTACTCCCTGTACCCCTAGGCCACTCCGATCCTGAAGCGATCAGAACAGCCCGGCCCCCTGGTCATGTGCTGCCTCTCCTCGAGGCGGCGCATCATGGACGCCGCAACGGTAAGTACGTTCAGCGACCATATGATTACAATGCGCGACCGTTGGTCAGTACCAGTTCGGGTCGCGCTTGAGCTGCTCCTTCAGCAGCGCCTTCATGCCGTCGTCCGGCTTGCCCAGCCAGCGGTAATCCGCATGGCGGGTCGGCGACTTGTCCGAGGGCAAGCCTTCGGGAACCTCCACGAGCATCCCGTAGGCTTCATCCTTGTCCCAGCTGAACGCCACGATCAGGCGCTTGTAGGTGCAGTTGTGGTCCGACTCGCAGAGAGGGCCGACCAGATACTTGTCGCCGTCCTCGGTCACAGCCGACATCTGCTGCGTCGAGCTGCCGCTGAGGTTGATCACCCACTCGGGCAGGCGTTCTTCATTCTTTATGGTCTTCTGCCAAGTCTCTCGGTATTCCGGATCCGAACCCAGCAACTGGTTGGCCCGCACCTGGCCGTCATTGGCTGCCATCGCCGCAGAGCCACCGCCCAGTAGCAGGGCGGTGACCAGGGCCTTGCAGAGCATCCTGCTCATGGGCGTCAACCTCTACCGCGTCCGAAGAAGAAGGAAGCGACGAACAGGACCAGGAAGACGATGAACAGAATCTTCGCGATACCGGTTGCGGCGCCGGCGATACCACCGAAGCCCAGTACCGCGGCGACAATGGCGATGATCAGGAATGTGATGGCCCAACTCAGCATGATGACTCTCCTTTCTTTTCGGGATAGGGTCGGCGTGGCACCTAGAACACCCAGCGTTCCTGAGGAACGATTCTTTCCAGCGTGGCTGGCGAAGCCTTGGCCGAAGGCAGCGGCTGGGCGGCCTTGACCAGCGTGGTGGCATGAGCCGTCTTCAATTGCGTCAACAGCGCGGTCTGCGCCGCCACCTGATCGGCCAGGCGGGCGGTCTGCCAGCTGTGGTAGAACAGCCCGGCGGCAAGGGTCACGACCAACGCCATCGCGAGGTACAGAAACTGATGCAAGGGCAGTACTGCATCCTGCGAGCGGTTGACGGATTGGCGATTCATGCCGGCTCCTCCTGCTGTCTTTGTTATCCAAACCTTGAGGAGGTTATTGCAGCCTGCATGCCAGCTTTTAAGATGGATAAAAATCCTTATTAATCAACAAGTTATACAAATTCAACGGAGAAGGTGAGGACGTATCCTGCACGATGCCTCTCGTCGACCCGTGCGTTTTGCACGATTCACCCTTCCACCTTGCTCGCCACTTTCAACAGATCGGCATCCACGCCGCGTACCCCGAGGATCTGCCCGGCAATCTGCACGGCAATGGTCTTCTGCTCCTGGCTGACCACTTCGCCAGACAGCCGCACCAGGCCTTCCTGGCTCGCCACCTTGATGTTCGGCCCGTCGAGATTGCGGCTATAGCGCAAGCTGCTTTGCACCTTGTCGATGATCCAGGCATCGCTGGGCTGCGGCCCTGTCGGCGCAGTCGGCGGGTTTTCACGGGCCTGGGCCATGGCTGCGGAATCCAGGCTGATCAGGTTGTTGACCAGGTACACACCCTCGCTGGTACGGGCGATGACGCCGGCCAGCTCCTTGGCCTCGACGTTGTCGACGCGACCGCGCATGGTCACCACGCCGTCGCGGCTCTCGACCTCGATCGGCGCCTTTTGCGTTATCCGGCTCCAGAGCAGGCGCGCGCGGATGATCGCGGTCAGGGTGGCGTCCTCCAGGCGCTGGGCGTAGGCACGTCGCTCAAGCGGCTGCTCCGCCAGCTCGGCATTGACCTGCAGACGGTTGTCCACCCGCTCGATGCCGCGAGTGGCCAAGGCGACACGCTCGGCCAGGTCGCGCTCGACGGGGTTTTCCACCTCGCCGCTGAGACGCGCCTGCTGGCCCTCCACCTGCACCTCGATGCGGAACGGATTGAGCACCTTGTTGAGGGAAACCGCAGTCTGCACGGCCCCCTCCAGTCGCGCATCCTGCAACGGGTCGGCGACAGCAGGGCCGATTACCAGCAGCAGGCCGGCAGCCAGGGCGCAATGACGCATGAACAAAGGCATGGCACTTCTCCTTTTCGTAACAAATCCAGGCACTTTCGCAACCTGCATGCCAGCGTTCTCGAGTGCCTGAAACTCTATTTATTTCAATCTGTTAGCCAACAAACAGGGCAACAGCTAGCATGCATAGGGCGGAATCCTTCAGAATCGACCATGCAACTTGCCCGATTTTTCCGACACTAACTGAGATCAATCCCAAAGGAGCGCAGGAAAAATGGAGTCAGCCCAGGACAACCAAGGCCGCATTCTGCTGGTGGACGACGAGTCCGCGATCCTGCGCACCTTCCGTTACTGCCTCGAAGACGAGGGCTACAGCGTCGCCACCGCCAACAGCGCCGCTCAGGCAGAGACCCTGTTGCAACGCCAGGTGTTCGATCTGTGCTTCCTCGACCTGCGCCTGGGAGAAGACAACGGCCTCGATGTGCTGGCACAGATGCGCATCCAGGCGCCCTGGATGCGCGTGGTGATCGTCACCGCGCACTCGGCGATCGACACCGCGGTGGATGCCATCCAGGCCGGCGCCGCCGACTATCTGGTCAAACCCTGCAGCCCCGACCAGTTGCGCCTGGCCACCGCCAAGCAACTGGAGGTGCGCCAGCTGTCGGCGCGCCTGGAAGCGCTGGAAGGTGAAGTGCGCAAGCCCAAGGACGGCCTCGACTCGCACAGCCCGCAAATGATGGCGGTGCTGGAAACCGCGCGGCAGGTGGCGACCACCGATGCCAATATCCTCATCCTGGGGGAGTCCGGCACCGGCAAGGGCGAGCTGGCCCGCGCCATTCACGGCTGGAGCAAGCGCGCGCGCAAGGCCTGCGTGACCATCAACTGCCCCTCGCTGAACGCCGAGCTGATGGAAAGCGAGCTGTTTGGTCATACCCGCGGGGCCTTCACCGGCGCCAGCGAGAGCACGCTCGGGCGGGTCAGCCAGGCAGACGGCGGCACGCTGTTCCTCGACGAAATCGGTGATTTCCCACTGACCTTGCAGCCCAAACTGCTGCGCTTCATCCAGGACAAGGAATACGAAAGGGTCGGCGATCCGGTCACCCGTCGGGCCGACGTTCGCATCCTTGCCGCGACCAACCTCAACCTTGAGGAGATGGTGCGCGAAAGCCGCTTCCGTGAAGACTTGCTGTACCGCCTCAACGTCATCACCCTGCACCTGCCGCCACTGCGCGAGCGTAGCGAGGACATCCTCACGCTCGCCGATCGCTTCCTCGCCCGCTTCGTGAAGGAGTATTCGCGCCCGGCGCGCGGGTTCAGCGAGGAGGCCCGGGCGGCCCTGCTCAACTACCGCTGGCCGGGCAACATCCGCGAACTGCGCAACGTGGTGGAGCGCGCCAGCATCATCTGCCCGCAGGAACGCGTGGAAATCGGCCATCTGGGGATGGGCGAGCAGCCCACCGGCAACGCCCCGAAGGTTGGCGCAGCGTTGAGCCTCGATGAGCTGGAGCGCGCCCACATCGGTGCCGTCCTGGCGGCCAGCGATACCCTCGACCAGGCCGCCAAGACCCTCGGTATCGATGCCTCCACCCTGTACCGCAAGCGCAAGCAGTACAAACTGTGAAGTGGCCCATGAAGCTGCGCACGCGGCTGTTTCTCAGCATCTCGGCACTGGTGACGGTCGCACTGCTGGGCTTGCTGCTGGGGCTGGTCAGCGTGCTGCAGATGGCTGCGGTGCAGCAGAGGCTGGTGCGCGACACCACCCATACCCTGGAAGTCGGGCTCAAGCTGCGGCAGAACCTGGGTGAGCAGTTGAACCTGATACTCGATGCAGATACCGATCCGAAAAGCCTGGTGAACCTGCAGGAAAACTTCCAGGCGCTACTGGTATCGGGCCTAGAGCAGGGCGGTGAACGTACCGGGTTCAGCAAGGCCAGCAGCAACTACCAGGCCTTCCTCCAGGCCTATCGCGACAGCCCCTCACCGTCGCGCAGCATGGGCGTCGACGACCCCTTGGGCGCTGCGTTCAACCAGGTTCGTACCGACCTGATCGACTCGCACAAGCAGGCGTTGGAGCACATTTCCCGCAGCGAGGAACATGCCCGCGACCATGCCTTGCTGGTCAGTGGTGCATTGGGCCTGATGGGCCTTGCGGTGGTGGTGCTGGGCTTCATCACCGCGCATAACATCGCTCGTCGCTTCGGCCAGCCGATCGAGGCCCTGGCCAAGGCAGCCGATCAGGTTGGCCAGGGCAACTTCGACGTTACCCTGCCTGTGACCCAAGCCACCGAACTCAACCAATTGACCCGCCGTTTCGGCCTGATGGCCGACGCCCTGCGCAAGCACCAGGCCACCAATATCGACGAATTGCTGGCCGGCCAGCAGCGCCTGCAGGCCGTGCTCGACAGCATCGACGACGGCCTGCTGATCATCGATCGCCAAGGCCGCCTGGAGCACCTCAACCCCGTGGCTCAACGGCAGTTGGGCTGGGATGCCTCCCGGCTCGGCAGTAGCCTGGCCGAAGCCCTGAGCCGTCCGGAGCTGGAGCAACAGATGCGCCAGGTGCTGCGCGGCGGCAGCCTGGACCGGCCACCGGATGACCTGAGCATCGAGGTGGACGAAGAGACCCGCCTGCTGACCTTCAGCCTGACGCCCGTCAGCCATCCGCAGGGGCCGATTCTCGGCGCGGTGATGGTGTTGCATGACGTGACCGAACAGCGTGCCTTCGAGCGCGTACGCAGCGAGTTCGTCCTGCGTGCCTCCCATGAACTGCGCACGCCGGTCACCGGCATGCACATGGCCTTCGGCCTGCTACGCGAACGGATCACCTTCCCGCCCGAAGCGCGGGAAAACGATCTGCTCGACACCATCGGCGAAGAAATGCAGCGTCTGACCCAACTGATCAACGACCTGCTCAATTTCTCTCGCTACCAGAGCGGGCTGCAGAAACTGGAACTGGCGCCCTGCACACTCGATGACTTGCTGGAGCGGGCCCAGGCACGCTTCGCCGAATCAGCGGCGCACAAGCAGATCGAACTGGTCAGCGAGCTGGAGCGTCCGCTGCCGCACATTCAGGTCGACCTTGCGCAGATCGACCGGGTGCTGGACAACCTGCTGCACAACGCCATCCGCCACACCGCCAGCGGCGGGCACATTCGCCTGCACGCACGGCGGCATGCCGAGCGGGTGATTATCAGCGTCGAGGACGACGGCGAAGGCATCGCCTATGGCCAGCAGGGGCGGATCTTCGAGCCGTTCGTGCAGGTCGGGCGCAAGAAAGGTGGCGCAGGGCTGGGCCTGGCCTTGTGCAAGGAAATCGTGCAACTGCATGGCGGGCGCATGGGCGTGTTCTCGCGGCCGGGGCAGGGGACGCAGTTCTACATGGCACTGCCGGTGTGAGGCGTCGGCTCAAGGCTCATCATCGAGCCGCCGCCCGCCCATCCGCCGTCCTCGGGTGATCAGCTCAGCGAACTGTCGGGCGTTGAGCGGATGGGCGAACAGCCAACCCTGCCCATAGTTGACTCCTTCGCTGTTGAGCAACACGGCCTGGTCCTCGCACTCGATCCCCTCGGCGATCACCCGCAGGTGCAGGTCATGGGCCATGCGGATGATGTGCGGGGCAACGCCACTGCTGGCGGCGTCGTGGCCCAGGGCGTCGATGAACGCCTTGTCGATCTTCAGGCAATCGACCGGCAGGGTCTGCAGGTAAGCGAGGCTGCAGTAACCGGTGCCGAAGTCATCGATCAGTACCTGATGCCCGACCGAGCGCAGCGCCTGCAGGTTGTCGCGAGCCACCACCACATCGATCAGGCCGCGCTCGGTCACTTCGAACGCGATCTGCGTTGCAGACACCCGATGATGGGCCAGCAAGCGCGCTGCGACCCGGCCGATACGCGGCACCATCACATCGCACGCCGCCAGATTCACCGAGATGTACAGGTGCCGATTGGCCCGCAGCAACTGGCCCAGTTGCTCCAGTACCCGCTGCAGGACGAAATCGGTGATCTGGCGGATCTGCCCGGTGTTCTCGGCCAGCGGGATGAACAACTCCGGGCTGGTCAGGCTGCCATCCGGTCGCCGCCAGCGCACCAGCGCTTCGGCGCCGACACAGCGGCGACTGTCCAGCTCGAAGATCGGCTGGTAGAGCACCTGCAACTCGCCACGGCGCAGCGCCTGCTGCAACTCCGAGCTCATCGAGCGACGCTGCAGGATCAGTTGCAGCACCAGCCAACCGATGCAGCAGGCGAGCAGCAGGCTGCCGGGGAACAGCAACCAGAGCATGCCGTTGAGCTTCAGCGGCAGGCTTGCACGAGGGGCGATGAGGACGAGTTGGTAGTCCGGCGACTTGGTCGGCATCCGGTAGACGAGGCGGTCGCTGAGCTCGATCAGCGCCTTGCGCGACGGCGGCGGCCAGTCCGGCGCCGGTGGCCAGGGCTGGGGAGGGCCCAGCACCGGGATCGCCCGACTGCCGCGGTCGAGCACCACCAGCAGGCTGCCACCGGGCGGGAGATCGACCACGTCGGTCAGGTGGCCACGTGAGGTGGACACCAGGAAGTGGCCACGCCCCAGCATCAACGCAGCGAGATTTTCGTTCGGCTCGGTGGTGGTGTTCAGCCAGTAGCTGTAGGTGGGCCCTTGGATATCGGGGGCGCGCATAGGCCGCATGACCTGCTCTGCGCCTCGGCTGGAACAGGCGATGTCACCGTCGACATAGGCCGCCTCATAGACAAAGCGGTAGCTCAGGCCCACCTGACGCAGCGCAGACAACATCGCTGGATCACAGCCGCGTATCGGCAGCGTCTGCAACTGGTCGACCCCCTCGCGCAATTGCCCGAACACCTGCTCGAGGCGCTCGAGGAAGCGCTCGCCGCGGGCATTCATCTGCGCGCTTTCGCTCTGTTTCATCTGCTGCAGGGTGACACCGAAGCTGGCGGCCAGCAGCAGCGCAGCACTGGCCAATGCGACCAGAGAGGCCAACAGCCAGGGGCGGTGGAAAATTTGGCGCACAGAGGCGATCAGCGAAGACATGCGCGGCATCCAGTTGAATACCAAAGGTATAGCAACTGGATGAACAGTTGGCGCGGTGCGATAGGCGGTCCTGATTCACCGCATGCTGTTGAGCACCTGCAGTATCGCCGCGGTCTGTGCGTCTGGCAGGCCGTCGAAGCGCTGCGCACGGAAGTGCATCTGGAAAGCGGCGATGACATGGCGGGTCGAGACATCCAGCTCGCCGGTCTGCTCGATGGCATAGCCGAAACGGGCCAGTTGTTGCTGGTACCAGAGCGGGCTCGGTGGATTGGCCTCGAAATACACCTGCTGGCGCGCCACGGAGGCGGCGTTCGGCCAGATCCCGAGGCCTGCGTCAGCCAGGCGCTTCCAGGGGAACAGCGGCCCCGGGTCGAGCTTGCGCAAAGGCGCAATGTCGCTGTGGCCAATGATGTTGCGCGGCTGGATGTTGTTGCGCTGGACGATATCCTTGACCAGGGCGATCACTGCCTCGATCTGCGCTTCGCTGTAGGGGTGCCAGACACGTCCGCTGGGGGTATCGGTATAGCCGGGATTGACGATCTCGATACCGATCGAGCTCGAGTTGAGCCAGGTGCGGCCCTGCCACTGACTGTCGCCGGCATGCCATGCGCGGCGGCTTTCATCCACCAGCTGGTAGACCGTGGCATTGCCGTCGCCAACCAGGTAATGGCTGCTGACCTCGCCATGGGTCAGCAGCGCCAGCGAGCGCTCCAGCGAAGCGTTAGTGTAGTGCAGGACGACGAACTGGATGCGGCTGTCCTGGTTCGCCGAGGTGTGGCTGCGGTCGATACGCAGACCGCTGGAGCAGCCGGCGAGCAGGATGAGGAGAAGGGCAGTAGCGAACGTTTTCATCGGATGGAGGCACGTCATGTGTCGGTATAAGCGCTACAGTATAACGTGCTATCGCCGATTACCCATTCCCAACGATGCCCACTCAGCGGACTGAGCGCACGAACCGTGTCGAAAGCAACAGGGCTGGCGTAGCGGTACTTGTTACCCTTGCTCGACGCGATTGCGCCCCTGGTCCTTGGCGCGGTATAGCGCTTCGTCCGCACGCTTGAGCACCTGGTCGCCACGCTCGCCGGATCGGAAGGCGCTGACGCCGATGGACGTGGTGATCACCACGCGCTCGCCCTTGAAGTGAAACGGGCAGGCCTCGATTGCCGCACGCATCGCTTCGGCGACCTGCAGCGCTGTGGGGGGAGATGTCTGGGGGAGCAGCAGGACGAACTCCTCGCCACCAAAGCGGGCGATGAAGTCGCGCCCGCGCAAGCGCTTGCGCAACTGGTCGGCAACGATCTTCAGCACCTTGTCGCCGGCCAGGTGGCCATAGCCGTCGTTGATGCGTTTGAAATGATCGAGGTCGAGGATGGCCATGGCCAGGTGGCCGCCATTCTCCTGCCAGTCGGCAAGCTCGCGCTCGACCCGTTCGCTCCAGGCGGCGCGGTTGGGCAGACCGGTCAGCGGATCGACCAGTGCTTTCTGGCGCTGTTCTTCCAGATGCTCACGGTAGCCAAGCGCCTCCTGCTCCATGCTCGCCACTCGCTCGGCCAGGCCCTGCAGGCGTCCGGCCAGTTCCTGCTCACGGCGGTCACGCTCGTGCTGGTGCTCATCCATGGTGACCAGCAGGCCCTCGAGCCGGTTGTCCAGCAGGTGCTTGAGGCTGTCGATGTCTACTGCGCCCTGGACGCTGCTCTGCAGGCCATCGACCTGTTCGCGCAGCTGGCTGTCCAGCTCGCGGGCGGCGGTGCTGTTGTCGGCGTGTCCCTCGCTGGCCTCCTGCAGATGGCTCTGGAAGGTCTCCAGGCGCTCGTTGATCTGCTGCAGGTAGGCTTCGAATTCATGCTGGCCGCTGTCGTTGATTGCCAGCATCAACACCGCAAGGTCGTCCAGCACCGGGATCAGCTCATACCAGTTCAGACCGCGCGCCACCCGCTCGCGCATATCCAGGGCCTGGGCCTTGTGGCGCTCAGGCAGGCTGAGGTCATCGAGCAAACCGATGAGGGTTTCCTCGATGTGCGCGGCAACCTGACTGTAGGGCGGCTCCACGGCATCCGGCAGGTCGTAGGGGCCGTCCTCGGCAAGCGGCTCGTCCTCCAGCGGCTCGGGGGTGTCGGCGTCTTCCTGTGGCGAGCCGTCGGCGACAGGCTGCGGTTCGACTGGCTCAGGCTCGGCGGCAGCTTCAACAGGTGCGGGGTGGGTAAGGTCGGCTTGCTCGGGGGCCTCGGCGACGGGCTCCACCTGCTCGACAGACGGGGTGACTTCCGGCGCGGGCAGCGCGACTTCCGGGGCCGGCTCGGGTGCCGGCTGCACCGCAGGCAGGGGCTGCAGCTCGTCGGCGTCGAGCAAGCGGGGCGGGGCCGGTGGTTGCGCCTCGGGCAAATGGACGGGCGGAGCTTCGGTCACCGCCTCGACGTGCACCGCAGCGCGCGGCAATGCTGGCACCTGCTCCGGCTCTGGTGCGACCTGAGAGCCATCTTCACGACCGCCGAACAGCCGCTGCAACAAGCCCGGACGCGCCTCTTCGGTCACCTTGCGCAGCGACGACAACGCTCGCCCTTGCAGCCCGCTGAGCTCACCCAGTAGCGGCGGCAGCTCACGCGACTGGCTGACGCCACCGTCGAGTTTCTTGGCCAGCTTCTTCAGGGGGCGGGAAACATCGCCAGGCAGTTCCAACCCTTGCAGTTGGGTGACCAGCGAGGTCAGCGCATCGCTGACCTGGTTCATGCGCGTTTCGCGACGCTGTTCAGACTCCAGCACCGCCTTTTCCAGGCGTGGAATGAGCCCGGCAAGCCCCGCGTCCATGCTGTCGCTGCGGATGACCTCGCGCATTTCCTTCATGCACTGGTCGACGACCTTGTCGCTACCCTCGGCGGCCAGCGTGCTGCGGACCAGGCCACGGCGCAGCAGGTCGAGGCGGGCTTCCCAACGGCGCTCGAGTTTCTCCTGCCGTTCGATGCTTTTTAGATATTTTTCTTTCCAGCGCTCGGCTTCGTCGGTCATGCCTGGATCCGCAACGGTAATGGCATCAGGGAGTATGTGAATACTGGATTTCGGCGCGAAGCGCGAACTCTTGAGTGTGTCAGCGCACGACCGGCAGGGTATCCACAGTCAGGGCATCCGGCAATCGGATCTCGACCGCGACAGGCAGGTGGTCGGAAATTGGCTGCGACAGCACTTCGACCCGTTCAAGCGTCAGGCTCGGGCTGAGCAGGATGTGATCCAGGCAGCGTTGCGGGCGCCAGCTGGGGAAGGTCGCCTCGACCTGTGGGGCGATCAGGCCGAGGTCGCGCAGGGGCGAGCGCTCGAGCAGGTCATTGGCGTGGGTGTTCATGTCGCCCATGAGGATCTGGTGGCGGTAGCCGCCGATCAGCTCACGGACATACCCCAGTTGCAGGGCGCGGGTCTTGGCGCCCAGCGCCAGGTGCATCATCACCACGATCAGCGCGTTCTCGCCTTCGCCAAAGCGCACCAGGATCGCCCCGCGACCGGACGGACCGGGCAGGGGGTGGTCTTCAAGGTGCTGGGGCTTGAGTCGGCTGAGCACGCCGTTGCTGTGCTGGGCGAAACGCCCGAGATTGCGGTTGAGCTGCTGGTACCAGTAAGGGAAGGCGCCGAGCTGGGCCAGGTGCTCGACCTGGTTGACGTAGCCCGAGCGCAGGCTGCCGCCGTCGGCTTCCTGCAGGGCAACCAGGTCGAAGTCACCGAGCAGGTCGCCGATCTTCTGCAGGTTGCCGGCCCGCCCGGTATGCGGCAGCAGGTGCTGCCAGCTGCGGGTCAGGTAGTGGCGGTAGCGCTCGGTGCTGATGCCGACCTGGATATTGAAGCTGAGCAGCCGCAGGCGACCATCCTCCGGCAGGCCTGGGTCCTGCAGATGATGTTCGTTGACCCGCGGCTGGTGCAGGCCAACACTTCGCGTGGTACGCAAGCGGGCCATGGCTGCGCCGCTTACTTAGCGGCACGCTCCTTGGCGATCAGTTGGTCGGCGACGTTCAGGACGCCTTCCGGCCCGCCAGCGGTACCCAGGTCGAAGCGGTACTTGCCGTTGACCACCATGCTCGGCACGCCGGTGATTTCGTACTTCTTCGCCAGTTCCTTGGCCTGGTTGACCTGGCCCTTGATGGCGAACGAGTTGAAGGTGGCGAGGAACTTGTCCTTGTCCACGCCTTGGGTGGCGAGGAAGTCGGCCATGTCGTTCGGGTCGGTCAGGCGCTTGCGCTGGTTCTGGATGGCATCGAAGACTGCGGCGTGGACCTTGTGCTCGACGCCCATGGCTTCGAGGGTCAGGAACATCTGGCCGTGGGCATCCCAAGGGCCGCCGAACATGGCCGGGACGCGCTTGAAGTTGACGTCTGCCGGCAGCTTGTCGACCCAGGGGTTGATGGTGGGTTCGAAGTGGTAGCAGTGCGGGCAGCCGTACCAGAACAGCTCGACGACTTCGATCTTGCCTGGCTGCGAGACCGGGACCGGGTTGCTCAGCTCGATATATTCCTTGCCGGCCACAGGCTCTGCGGCCTGTACCGCGGCCATACCGAATACGCTGGCGGCGACCAGCGCAGCGCTGAGAATCAGTTTACGCATGCTTTACTCCTGAGCAGTCAGTGGTCGCCTCGACACGACCTATGCTGTGACAGGCCATGAAGGGCTCGAGTTCTGTAGTGTAACGGCTGGGACCATAAAAAAGGGCGGCCTGCGCCACCCTTTTCATGTTTAGCGATGGTGCATTAACCGAGTGTTAACGCTCGCCTCAATGCAGCCCCTGGATATAGCTGGCCAGCGCCTCGATATCCTTGTTGCTCAGCTTGCCGGCGATGGTGCGCATGGTCATGGCATCGCCATCGTTGGTGCGGTTGCCTTCACGGAAGTCGGTGAGCTGCTTGCTGACATACTGCGAGTGCTGGCCGCTCAGGTGAGGGAAGCCGGCCAGGGCGATGCCTGCGCCGTTAGGGGAGTGGCAACCGGTACAGGCCGGCATGCCTTTCTCCAGGTCACCGCCGTTGAACAGCGCACGACCACGCTCTACCAGCTTGGGATCTGCCGCGCCGACACTGCCTTTCTGGCTGGCGAAGTAGGCGGCGATATCGGCCAGGTCCTGGTCATTGAAGGCCGCCAGCATGCCGGTCATTTCCAGCACCGTGCGCTTGCCCGACTTGATGTCGTGCAGTTGCTTCTCAAGGTAGCGCTGGCCCTGGCCGGCCAGTTTCGGGAAGTTCGGCGCCAGGCTGTTGCCGTCGGGGTTATGGCAGGCACCACAGACCGCAGTCTTCGCCTGGCCGGCAGCGGCATCGCCTTTGATGGGGTCGGCAGCAGTGGCCGCACCTGCGACACCCATGGTCAACAGCAGACTCACGAATAGTTTGTTCATCAGCTAATCCAACACGGCTAAGGGTGAAATGTTATGTATCGGGACTGCCGCTCATCCAAAGGATGACCAATCGGTAGTCCTCGGCACTGCAGTCCATGCACAATCCACGCGGCGGCATAGCCTTGAAACCCTGGGTAACATGCGCCACCAGTACATCCAGACCTCGCGCCAGCCTCGGTTCCCAGGCCGCCGCATCGCCCTTCCTCGGGGCCTGTGGCAGCTGACCGGCGTGACAGGCCGCACATGTGCGGTTGTACAACGCCTCGGGATCCTGTGTAGCCTGTGCGCTGAAAAACGGCTGGAACATACCGACCGCCAGCAGCCATTTCGCCATGCGGAACGACCTGACAGGGTTGGGGGCCGCGCTGCGTTCTGATGCGCGAGCTAGTGATCGACACCCCATGCTCGTTCTCCTTCGCTGGGAGAATGAGCACACAAAAACTGGGGCATTATATACTTCCGCCCTCCAAACGGAAACGCGGCCTGGATCAGGCAACACCCACATCGGATATCCCATGCAAGTCAAGAACCCCATCCTCGGCCTCTGCCAGAAAGCCAAATTCGCCCTCAGCGCTGCCAAGGTCGAACAATGCCCGGAAGACCAGGGCTACGAGGTGGCTTTCGCCGGCCGCTCCAACGCCGGTAAATCCAGCGCCCTCAATACCCTGACCCATGCCAGCCTGGCGCGTACCTCCAAGACCCCGGGGCGCACCCAGCTGTTGAATTTCTTCAGTCTGGACGATGAACGGCGTTTGGTCGACCTGCCAGGTTACGGTTATGCGAAAGTGCCGATTCCGCTCAAGCAGCACTGGCAGAAACACCTGGAGGCCTACCTGGGCGGGCGCGAGTGCCTGCGCGGCGTGATCCTGCTGATGGATGTGCGCCACCCGATGACCGATTTCGACAAGATGATGCTCGACTGGGCCAAGGCCAGCGGCATGCCCATGCACATCCTGCTGACCAAGGCTGACAAGCTCACTCACGGCGCGGGCAAGAACACCCTGCTCAAGGTGCAGTCGGAAATTCGCAAGGGCTGGGGCGACGCGGCGTCCATCCAGCTGTTCTCGGCACCCAAGCGTCAGGGGCTGGAAGAGGCCTATCGGGTCTTGGCGGATTGGATGGAGCTGGAAGACAAGCCGGTGGCTTGAAGATCCACCTGCAATCTGTGGCGGCGGGCCGGTCCGCTGCCACAGGCTTCTCCAGCAGCGATGAGGCAAATTCCGGGCAAAAAAAACCCCGGACTTCATATGGGGAGGGGGAAGTTCGGGGTCCAAGTCCGGACCGCTAGGGCGGGGTCCAGATATCTGCCAACACTTAACACAACATAGGAGCATCGAAAGGCTTCACCAGCCATTCAGTTACTCTGAGTTCCGGTTCACCGGTTTAGTTCCGAAGCCTTGAAAACTATTTGCGATAGTTTCATGAATCTTCAGAACCGGGGGGGGCGAGGAGCCGACCCTGCGGATCTGCGGCACTACGACACAGATCCTACTCTTCTTCGCCCTACCGTTTAGTGAGCTTCGTCCCAATTCGAGCCTACGCCGACTTCGACCAGCAGCGGAACATCGAGCTGCGCGGCGTTGCTCATGTAGGGGCGAATTTCGGCCTTCACCTGTTCGACCAGGTCTTCACGCACCTCCAGCACCAGTTCATCGTGCACCTGGAGAATCACCCGGGCATCCAGGCCACTGTCGCTCAGCCAGTTGTCCACCGCGACCATGGCGCGCTTGACGATGTCGGCCGCCGTACCCTGCATCGGCGCGTTGATCGCGGTACGCTCGGCACCTTTGCGCAGGGCCGGGTTCTTGGCATTGATGTCCGGCAGGTACAGGCGCCGCCCGAACAAGGTTTCGACGAAGCCCTGCTCGGCGGCCTGGGTGCGGGTGCGCTCCATGTAGGCCAGCACGCCGGGATAGCGCGCGAAGTAGCGGTCGATGTAGTCCTGCGACTGCTTGCGATCGACGCCGATCTGCTTGGCCAGGCCGAAGGCGCTCATGCCGTAGATCAAGCCGAAGTTGATGGCCTTGGCGCTGCGACGCTGGTCGTTGGTGACTGCATCCAGCGCCACGCCGAATACTTCTGCGGCCGTCGCGCGGTGCACATCAAGGTCATTGCGGAAGGCGTGCAGCAGGCCTTCATCCTTGGCCAGGTGGGCCATGATGCGCAGCTCGATCTGCGAGTAGTCCGCGGCCAGCAGCTTGTAGCCGGGGCTGGCAACGAAGGCCTGGCGGATGCGTCGGCCTTCGGGAGTGCGTACAGGAATGTTCTGCAGGTTCGGATCGCTGGACGACAAGCGCCCGGTGGCGGCCACCGCCTGCTGGTAGGAGGTGTGGATACGCCCGGTACGCGGGTTGATCTGGTCCGGCAGCTTGTCGGTATAGGTGCTCTTGAGCTTGCTCAGGGAGCGGTACTCCATCAGCACCGTCGGCAGCGGATAGCCTTCGGCGGCCAGGTCCGCGAGCACGGCTTCGGCCGTGGAAGCCTGGCCCTTGGCAGTCTTGCTCAGTACCGGCATGCCCAGCTTATCGTAGAGGATCACCCCCAGTTGCTTGGGTGAACCCAGGTTGAATTCTTCGCCCGCCAGCTCGAACGCCCGACGCTCGAGCTCGGCCATCTTCACGCCCAGCTCACCGCTCTGCACCTTGAGCAGCTCCGCGTCGACCAACGCGCCCTGGCGCTCGATCCTGGCCAGCACCGGCACCAGCGGCATCTCGATGTCCATAAGCACCGGCTGCACACTGGGCGTTTTCGCCAGGCGTGCCTGCAGTGCGTGGTGCAGGCGCAGGGTGATGTCGGCATCTTCGGCGGCGTACGGGCCAGCCTTGTCCAGATGGATCTGGTTGAAGGTCAGCTGCTTGGCGCCCTTGCCAGCGATATCCTCGAAGGCGATGGTGCTGTGGTCGAGGTACTTCTGCGCCAGGCTGTCCATGTCGTGACGCGTGGCGGTGGAATCGAGCACATAGGATTCGAGCATGGTGTCATAGGCCACGCCACGCATCTGGATCGGCAGCGAAGCGTTGGCCAGGATGTTGATGTCGTACTTGGCGTTCTGCCCGACCTTGGCCTTGGCCGGGTCTTCCAGCAACGGCTTGAGCGCCTTCAGCACCGCGTCGCGGTCCAACTGCTTCGGAGCACCTTCGTAGTCGTGGGCCAGCGGCACATAGGCCGCTTCATGGGGCTCGACCGCGAACGACAGGCCGACCAGCTCCGCACGCTGGGCATCCAGGCCGGTGGTCTCGGTGTCGAAGGCGAACAGCGGCGCCTGGCGCAGCTTCTCGAGCCAGACATCGAAGCGCGCCTGGTCGAGGATGGTTTCGTATTTCGCCTCGACCTGGGCCGCAGGCTCCTCGACCGGAGCAATGGTGTCACCCTCCCGGGCGGCGTCGCGCTGTACCTCGGCGACCCAGCTCTTGAACTCCATTTCGGTGTACAGCGCCAGCAATGCTTCGCGGTCCGGCTCGCCGCACACCAGGGCATCGACCTCGACATCCAGCTCGACATCGACCTTGATGGTCGCCAGCTCATACGACAGGAACGCCGCGTCGCGGTGCTCCTCGAGCTTGGCCGGCAGGGTCTTGGCGCCGCGAATGGCCAGGCCCGGCACCTTGTCGAGGTTCTCGTACAGGTCACGCAGGCCCCCACCGATACCGGTCAACAGGCCCACGGCGGTCTTCTCGCCGACTCCCGGAACACCCGGGATGTTATCGACCTTGTCGCCCATCAGGGCCAGGAAGTCGATGATGTGCTCGGGACCGACGCCGAACTTCTCGTGCACGCCAGCCACGTCGAGCACCGTGCCGGTCATGGTGTTGACCAGGGTGATGTGGCCGTCTACCAGTTGCGCCATGTCCTTGTCGCCGGTCGAGATGATGACCGGACGCCCGGCTGCCGCACTGCTGCGGGCCAGGGTGCCGATCACGTCGTCGGCCTCGACGCCTTCGACGCACAGCAGCGGGTAGCCCAGGGCCCTGACGCTGGCGTGCAGCGGTTCGACCTGCAGGCGCAGGTCGTCGGGCATGCTCGGGCGGTTGGCCTTGTACTCGGCGAACATGGCATCGCGGAAAGTGCCGCCCTTGGCGTCGAAGACCACCGCGAACAGGCTGTCCGGGTATTGCTTGCGCAGGCTCTTGAGCATGTTCAGCACGCCCTTGACCGCACCGGTGGGCATGCCCTTGGACGTGGTCAGCGGCGGCAGGGCGTGAAAGGCGCGGTAGAGGTAGGACGAACCGTCCACCAGGACGAGGGGCGCTTGGCTCATGAGGAGAATCAACCTTTTCGACGGGTCCGGAGCTAGAATAGCCGGATCAGTGACGACAAAAGGACTTAGGTTATCATGCGTACACCCATTCGCCTGTTACTGCTCAGCCTGCTGGCCACCATGCCGGTCGTTACGCTGGCGGCGGACGACGCCCCATCGGCAGATCCCGATGTGACCATTCGCACGGAAGGCGACAGAACCATCCAGGAGTACCGTCAGAACGGTTTCCTGTATGCGATCAAGATCACGCCGAAAAACGGCAAGCCTTATTTCCTGGTACGCGCCGATGGCTCCGATGGCAATTTCATTCGATCCGACCAGCCGGACATGCTGATTCCGTCCTGGAAGATCTTCGAATGGTAAGGTAGTAACGCGTATCGTTCTTATCAACCAGGCACTTCCTCCTGGAAGTGCCCGTATGGGCAACTTTTCAACATGTCAGTCTTCACCCCTGTGTCCCGGCCTGAGCTGGAAACCTTTCTGGCGCCATACGAGCTGGGCCGTCTGCTCGACTTCCAGGGCATTGCCGCCGGAACCGAAAACAGCAATTTCTTCGTAAGCCTGGAAAAAGGGGAATTCGTACTGACGCTGATCGAGCGTGGGCCGGCCGAAGACATGCCGTTCTTCATCGAACTGCTCGACGTGCTGCATGACGCCGACATGCCCGTCCCCTACGCGGTGCGCGATCGCGACGGCAATGGTCTGCGCGAACTGTGCGGCAAGCCGGCACTGCTGCAGCCGCGGCTGTCGGGCAAGCACGTCAAGGCGCCGAACAACCAGCACTGCGCCCAGGTCGGCGAGTTGCTGGCGCATATCCACCTGGCGACCCGTGAGCGCATCATCGAGCGCCGCACCGACCGCGGCCTGGACTGGATGCTGGCGTCCGGCGCCGAGCTGCTGGCCGGGCTCGACGCCAGCCAGGTGGCGCTGCTGCAACCGGCGCTGGACGAGATCAACGTGCACAAGGCGCAGATCCTCGCCCTGCCACGGGCCAACCTGCACGCCGACCTGTTCCGCGACAACGTGATGTTCGAAGGCACCCACCTGACCGGTCTGATCGACTTCTACAACGCCTGTTCCGGGCCGATGCTGTACGACATCGCCATCACCGTGAATGACTGGTGCCTGAACGAAGCGGGCGGCATCGACCTGCCGCGCGCCCAGGCACTGTTGGGCGCCTACGCCGCGCTGCGGCCGTTCACCGCCGCCGAGGCCGAGCTGTGGCAGGTGATGCTGCGGGTGGGTTGCGTGCGTTTCTGGCTGTCGCGGTTGATTGCGGCGCGGGACTTTGCCGGCATGGACGTGACGATCCATGATCCGAGCGAGTTCGAGGTGCGGTTGGTGCAGCGCCAGCAGGTGGCGTTGAAGTTGCCGTTCGCGCTGTAAGCGCGGCGGCCCAATCGCGGGGCAAGTCGAATCGTCGCACCGCCGCTCCCACAGACACAGCGCTGCCCCCAGAATCAGCGCCTTGCCTGTGGGCGGTGCGACGATTCGTCTTGCCCCGCGATAGGGCCGGGTCAGCCGCTAGAGATGCTCCAGGCAACCGGTCAGATCATTCCCCAGCTTCTCCAGCAAGCGCTCGTAGCCCTTGCCATCCACCGTATCGGTCCCACCCAGCGCATCCAGTTCCGCCAAGGTCACCGGCAGCCCGGCCACCAGCGTTTCGGCGAGGCGCGGACGGATCGGCGGTTCACTGAACACACAGGTCGGACCAACTTCCTGCAGGCGCTTGCGCATCGCCGCGACATGCTGCGCGCCCGGCTGCACCTCGGCGGCGACGCTGAACACGCCGGTATGGCGCAACCCGTACTCTGCCTCGAAGTAGTCGAAGGCTTCGTGGAACACGAAGTAGGGCTTGCCGGCAATGCCGGCCACGCGGGCCTTGATCCGCTGATCGAGCGCATCCAGGCGCTCGCCGAAGGCCTTCTGGTTGGCCTGGTAGCGCGCCGCATTGGCCGGATCCGCCGCCGCCAGGTCACTGGCCATTTTCGCCGCGATCACCCGAGCATTGACCGATGACAGCCACAGGTGCGCATCGAGCGACCCCGGGCGGTGATCATGATCGTGGTCGTCGTGGTCTTCTTCATGCGAGTGGCTGTCTTCGCCGAAACGGCGCAGCTTCATGCCAGGCAACGCCTGCACCGCGACAGTCGGCTTGCTCCGGCTGCCCAGCACGCGCGGCAGGAAGCTCTCCATGTCCGGGCCGATCCAGTACAGCAGGTCGGCGTCGCCCACCTTCCGTACGTCGGACGGGCGCAGGGCGTAGTTGTGCGGCGAGGCGCCGGGCGGCAGCAACACGTCGGGGCTGCCGACACCGTCCTGAACCGCGGCAGCGATCTGCTGCAGGGGCTTGATGCTGGTCAGCACACGCACGTCGGCGTGGGCCGAGAAAGTGATGAAAGCGACAAAGAGAGCAAGGAATCGGGACACGGTGGATACTCGGCTCGTCAGAAACAGGTAACATAATAACGTCTCCATCGATAACCGTCGCCGCCCATGTCAATCACGCCGCTGGCTCACCGTCCCCACGATCATTCCCATTGCGTCCACAGCGCCCTGGCCGAAGCCGACGCCCTGTGCGTCCGCCAGGGTCTGCGCCTGACCGCGCTGCGCCGCCGTGTGCTGGAGCTGGTGTGGCAAAGCCACAAGCCGCTGGGCGCCTACGACATCCTCGCGGTGCTCAGCGAGCAGGACGGTCGCCGCGCCGCGCCGCCGACCGTGTACCGCGCCCTGGACTTCCTGCTCGAGAACGGCCTGGTGCACCGCATCGCCTCGCTCAACGCCTTCATCGGCTGCAGCCACCCTGAACACAAGCACCAGGGCCAATTCCTGATCTGCCGCGAATGCCACGTGGCCATCGAACTGGAGCAGGAGAGCATCAGCGGCGCCATCGTCGCCAGTGCCAAGGCCGTGGGCTTTGCCGTCGAATCCCAGACCGTCGAAGTGGTCGGCCTGTGCGGCAACTGCCGGGGCGCCGCATGAGCGACGCGCTGATCCGCCTGGAGCAGGTCGGCGTCACCTTTGGCGGCGAGGCGGTGCTCGACAGCATCGACCTGTCGGTCGCACCGCGCCAGATCGTCACCCTGATCGGCCCCAACGGTGCTGGCAAGACCACCCTGGTGCGCGCCGTGCTCGGCCTGCTCAAGCCGCACAGTGGCAAGGTCTGGCGCAAGCCGCGCCTGCGCATCGGCTACATGCCGCAGAAGATCCAGGTCGACGCCACCCTGCCGCTGTCGGTGCTGCGTTTTCTGCGCCTGGTGCCGGGCGTGGATCGCGCCGCGGCGCTGTCGGCATTGCAGGAGGTGGGCGCCGAGCATGTCATCGACAGCCCGATCCAGACGGTCTCCGGTGGCGAGATGCAACGGGTACTGCTGGCTCGGGCGCTGCTGCGCGAGCCTGAGCTGCTGGTGCTCGACGAACCGGTACAGGGCGTGGACGTGGTTGGCCAGACCGAGCTGTACAACCTCATCACCCGCCTGCGCGACCGCCACGGCTGCGGCGTGCTGATGGTCTCCCACGACCTGCACCTGGTGATGAGCGCCACCGACCAGGTGGTCTGCCTGAACCGCCATGTGTGCTGTTCGGGCCACCCGGAGCAGGTCAGCAACGACCCGGCATTCGTCGAGCTGTTCGGCCAGAACGCGCCAAGCCTTGCGGTCTATCACCACCATCATGATCACAGCCACGACCTGCACGGTGCGGTGATCGCCCCCGGCGCCCATGTCCACGGAGAGCACTGCAAGCATGGCTGATTTTCTTCTGTACGCCTTGCTTGCCGGTCTTTCCCTGGCGCTGGTGGCCGGCCCCCTGGGCTCCTTCGTGGTCTGGCGGCGCATGGCCTATTTCGGCGACACCTTGTCCCATGCCGCGCTGCTGGGCGTGGCCCTGGGCTTCGTACTGGACGTCAGCCCCACGCTCGCGGTTACGGTCGGCTGCCTGTTGCTGGCGATCCTGCTGGTGACCCTGCAACAACGCCAGCCGCTGGCCTCCGACACCCTGCTCGGCATCCTCGCGCCCAGCACCCTGTCGCTGGGCCTGGTGGTGCTGAGCTTCATGCACGACGTGCGCATCGACCTGATGGCCTACCTGTTCGGTGACCTGCTGGCGATCAGTACCACCGACCTGTCATGGATTCTCGGCGGCAGTGTGTTGGTGCTGGCCTTGCTCGCGGTGCTCTGGCGCCCGCTGCTGGCAATCACCGTGCACGAGGAGCTGGCGATGGTCGAGGGCCTGCCAGTGGCGGGCCTGCGCATGGCGTTGATGCTGCTGATCGCGGTGGTCATCGCCGTGGCGATGAAGATCGTCGGCGTGCTGCTGATCACCTCGCTGCTGATCATCCCGGCCGCTGCGGCACAACGTCACGCGCGCTCGCCCGAGCAGATGGCCCTGGGCGCCAGCCTGCTGGGCGTGGCCGCGGTTTGCGGGGGGCTGGCGATGTCCTGGTTCAAGGATACGCCTGCCGGTCCGTCGATCGTGGTCTGCGCCGCAGTGCTATTCTTGCTGAGCCTGGCATTGCCCAAGCGCTGATATTTTCAGGGTGCGCATTGACGCACCCTGCAACCTTTGCGCCCGTAAAGGGTCTGTAAGACTTGTTTTCGAGCGTGCGCACCTGGGTGTAGACTTGCTCGCTTTTTGCGCAAATAGAGAGTCGCAGGAATGAAGCCGTTCGCCTCCCGTTATCTGCTTGTTGCCGCGTTTTCCCTGTTCCTGGCTGCCTGTTCCAGTGCCCCGGTCGAGCAGCCCGTCGCGCCTGCGCAGCCGGACGCCTGGCAGCAGTTGCAACAGAACATCGCCAGCAACGAGCTGGCCACCGCCGAAGACCAGCTCGCCAGCCTGCAGGCACAGTCGCCGAACGATGCGCGTATCGAGCAATACCAGCGCCAGATCGCCGAAGCCTACCTGCAGCGCAGCCAGATCGTCCTGCAGAAAGGCGACGTCAACGCGGCCGCCACCGCACTGGCCCGCGCCCGCGCACTGATGCCACAGGCACCGGCGCTGACCGGCGGCGATGCCGTCGCCCACGCCCGCCAGGCCGAGCTGGACAAGGCTGAAGCCGCGCTGAAGGCTGCAGAATCCAAGCCGCAGGCCCGGGTCATCGACCCAGCGGCACCGAGCACGGTGATTGCGCTGAAAACCACGGACATTGCAGCCATGCGCAAGCAGCTGGATGACATCGCCGCCGATGTGGTGAGTTACCAGTGCGAAGTGGTGTTCCAGGTGCCGCGCACCCAGGATGCACCGTGGCTCAAGACCCTGCTGCAGAAGCGGGTGAAGCGGGTCGATGCCGATTTTGCGTTGAAGCAGAAGCACGAGATCCAGCGTGCATTGCCAGCACAGGTGGTGCTGGTGCCGCATCAGCGCTGAAACAGCGTCGACATCTTCGCGGATAAACCCGCTCCCACAGATGCGTACATAACCTGTGGGAGCGGGCTTACCCGCGAACATATGCTACGGCATCAAGCCGGAATCGCTTCTGCAGCCGCCTCCCGCGCCCACACCCGGTGCCCTTCGACCGCCTTCACGAAAGCCTCCACGGTCTTCTGGTCATCCCCCAGCAGCAAACCCTTGTCCTCCTTGAGCCCCAGCGCCCCCAGCAGCGCCTTGCCGTCCTTGGCCAGGCCGATCGCCTTGAGGTGCTTGTAGCCTTCAAGCAGGAAGTGCTTGGACACCCCGCTCGCCGCCAGTGCATCCAGCGAGGCCTTGCCAGCCGGGACCAGGATCCCGTCGAACATGACCGACGGCATGCCTTCCATCGAGGCATCCACCGCCAGCGCCTTGCCGTCAGAGGTCTTCACCGGCGCCGAGGTCGGCCCCAGCAGCATGGGGCGTGCGCTGTGGGCCTCCAGCGCCTTGACCAGCCTGTCGACGCTGTCGCCATCCACGCCATTGGCTACCAGCAGCGCAACCTTGCGCCCCTTGATGCCCACATCGCCCGGATGATTCATCTGGCTCAAGGCCGGTGACGACTTGAGCTTCGATTCCTTGCCCTTGACCGTCCCGGCCTTGGGCGCCGGCAGGCCGAGATTCTGCGCGACTGCCGCTGCCAGCTTCAGGTCGATATTGGCCAGGATCTCGTTAACCTCCCGCGCGCGAATGTGCTCGCGCTCGACCTTGCCCAGCTCGAAGCTGTAAGCCTTGATGATGTGCTGTTGTTCGTTGTCGCTCATGCTGTGGAAGAACAGCCGCGCCTGCGAGAAGTGATCGCCGAACGAATCGCTGCGCTGGCGGATCTTGTGCGCGTCGACGCGCTCCTGATAGCTCTCGAAGCCGCCGTCCTGCGCTGCCGGCGGGGTTTCCTTCGGCCAGCCGCCATCGATGGAGTTGGGCTCGTAGGACGCACGCCCCTTGTCGATGGTCATCCGATGCATGGCATCGCGCTGGCCGCTGTGGTTAGGCGCGATTGGCCGGTTGATCGGGATTTCGTGGAAGTTCGGCCCGCCCAGGCGGCTGATCTGCGTGTCGGTGTAGGAGAACAGCCGGCCCTGGAGCAGCGGGTCGTTGGTGAAATCGATACCCGGCACGATGTGCCCCGGGCAAAAGGCGATCTGCTCGATTTCGGCGAAGAAGTTGTCCGGGTTGCGATCGAGCACCATCTTGCCCAGCGGCGTCACCGGCACCAGCTCCTCGGGGATGATCTTGGTCGGGTCGAGCAGGTCGAAGTCGAACTTGTGCTCGTCTTCCTCTGAAACGATCTGCACCCCCAGCTCCCACTCCGGGTAGTCACCGGTCTCGATGGCTTCCCACAGGTCGCGACGGTGATAGTCGGTGTCCTTGCCTGCCAGCTTCTGCGCTTCGTCCCACAGCACCGAGTGCACGCCCTGGCGGGGTTTCCAGTGGAACTTGACGAAACTGGCCACGCCCTCGGCGTTGATCAGGCGGAAGGTGTGCACCCCGAACCCTTCCATCATCCGCAGGCTGCGCGGAATGGCGCGGTCGGACATGGCCCACATGACCATGTGCGCCGACTCGGGCACCAGCGAAACGAAATCCCAGAACGTGTCGTGTGCCGAGCCGCCGGTGGGGATCTCGTTATGCGGTTCGGGTTTCACCGCGTGGACGAAGTCAGGAAACTTGATCGCATCCTGGATGAAGAACACCGGCATGTTATTGCCCACCAGGTCGAAATTGCCCTCATCGGTGTAGAACTTGACGGCAAAGCCGCGCACATCGCGCACCGTGTCACCGGAGCCACGAGGCCCCTGCACAGTGGAAAAACGCACGAACACCGGGGTGATCTTCTGCGGGTCCTGCAGGAAACCGGCCTTGGTCAGGGCACTGTGGTTGGCGTAGCTCTGGAAATACCCGTGGGCGCCGGTGCCGCGGGCGTGGACGATACGCTCGGGGATGCGCTCATGGTCGAAGTGGGTGATCTTCTCGCGCATGATGAAGTCTTCGAGCAGCGAAGGCCCGCGAGCGCCGGCCTTGAGGCTGTTCTGGTTGTCGGCGACCTTCACCCCCTGGTTGGTACGCAGCGCCTGGCCGGTGGCGTCGCTGCGGAAGGTTTCCAGGCTCTGCAGCTTGGCGTTGGTGTTGGCCTTGTCCGGGGTGTCGGCCCCGGCGACTTGGCTGGCATGCGGCGCGGTGCTCTTCTTGCTGGCCATCGGCGGTTCTCCTCATCAGTCTTCAGGCTGCCCTTTCGGGCTTGTTGAAGTAGTGACTGGACGCTTTCGCCAAGCGTTCCATCGGGATTACCGGTTGTCGCGTTATGCCGGATGGATTGGTCGATTACGAAATAAATGCTAAGAACAACTATGGGAAAAGGCTAAAATGCGCCACCCCAGCTCACCGCTGACCCCAATTTCCATGCGCCCCACAAGGTTCGCTACGTGATCGAGTTCCAACATGTGCACAAGACCTACCGCGTCGCCGGTAGGGACATCCCCGCCCTGAATCCGACCAGCCTGACCATCGAAAATGGCCAGGTGTTCGGCCTGATCGGCCACTCCGGCGCTGGCAAGAGCACCATGCTGCGCCTGATCAACCGCCTCGAAGCGCCGTCCGGCGGCAAGATCATCGTCGATGGCGAGGACGTCACCGCCTTCGACGCCAACCAACTGCGCCGCTTCCGCCAGCAGGTCGGCATGATCTTCCAGCACTTCAACCTGCTGGCCTCGAAAACCGTGGCCGACAACGTCGCCCTGCCACTGGTGCTCGCCGGCGAGCTGTCGCGCGGCGAGATCGACAAGCGCGTCAGCCAGTTGCTGGCCCGCGTCGGATTGTCGGACCACGCGAAGAAATATCCGGCACAGCTGTCGGGCGGCCAGAAACAACGCGTGGGCATCGCCCGGGCGCTGTCGACCAACCCGAAGATCCTGCTGTGCGACGAGGCCACCAGCGCCCTCGACCCGCAGACCACCGCCTCGGTGCTGCAATTGCTGGCCGAGATCAACCGCGAGCTGAAGCTCACCATCGTGCTGATCACCCACGAGATGGATGTGATCCGCCGCGTCTGCGACCGCGTGGCGGTGATGGACGCCGGGGTGATCGTCGAGCAGGGGCCGGTGGCGGACGTGTTCCTGCACCCGCAACACCCGACCACCAAGCGCTTCGTCCAGGAAGACGAGCAGGTCGACGAAGGCGACCAGCGCGACGACTTCGCCCACGTGCCGGGCCGTATCGTGCGCCTGACGTTCCAGGGCGACGCCACCTATGCGCCGCTGCTGGGCACCGTGGCCCGTGAGACCGGGGTGGACTACAGCATCCTGGCCGGCCGTATCGACCGCATCAAGGATGTCCCCTACGGCCAACTGACCCTCGCCGTCACCGGCGGCAACATCGACGCAGCGTTCGACCGCTTCAAGGCGGCTGACGTACATATGGAGGTCCTGCGCTGATGGACGCCCTGAATTTCTTCGCCAACGTCGACTGGTCCGAGATTTCCCTCGCCACCGGCGACACCCTGATCATGCTGTTCGGCTCCCTGCTGTTCACGGTACTGCTCGGCCTGCCGCTGGGCGTGCTGCTGTTCCTCTGCGGGCCGCGGCAGATGTTCGAGCAGAAGGGCGTCTACGCGCTGCTGTCGCTGATCGTCAACATCCTGCGTTCGCTGCCGTTCATCATCCTGCTGATCGTGATGATTCCGATCACCGTGCTGATCACCGGCACCTCGCTGGGCGTGGCCGGTGCCATTCCGCCGCTGGTGGTGGGCGCCACACCCTTCTTCGCGCGCCTGGTCGAGACCGCGCTGCGCGAGGTAGACCGCGGCATCATCGAAGCCACCCAGTCGATGGGCGCCACTACCCGCCAGATCATCACCAATGCCTTGCTGCCGGAGGCCCGTCCGGGCATCTTCGCGGCCATCACCGTCACCGCCATCACCCTGGTGTCCTACACCGCGATGGCCGGTGTGGTCGGCGCGGGCGGCCTCGGCGACCTGGCCATCCGCTTCGGCTACCAGCGTTTCCAGACCGACGTGATGATCGTCACCGTGGTGTTGCTGCTGGTGCTGGTGCAGATACTGCAGACCGTCGGCGACAAGCTGGTCGTACATTTTTCCCGTAAGTAAGCCTAACAGGGTCGGCCCGGCCGTCCCGTTCGGGGGCCGTCGCGGCCCTCACAAGGAGTGATCGATGAAAAAGCTGTTCGCTGTCGTCGCCGCCGTCGCGGCCTTCTCGGCCAATGCCGCCGAAACCCTGACCGTCGCCGCCACCCCGGTGCCGCACGCCGAGATCCTCAACTTCGTCAAGCCACAGCTGGCGAAGGAAGGCGTGGAGCTGAAGGTCAAGGAGTTCACCGACTACGTTCAACCGAACGTGCAGGTCGCGGAAAAACGCCTGGACGCCAACTTCTTCCAGCACCAGCCGTACCTGGATGAGTTCAACAAGGCCAAGGGCACCAAGCTGGTCAGCGTTGCCGGCGTACACATCGAGCCGCTGGGCGTGTACTCGGCCAAGATCAAGAAGCTCGACGAGCTGCCATCCGGCGCCACCGTGGTCATCCCCAATGACGCCACCAACGGCGGCCGCGCCCTGCTGCTGCTGGACAAGGCCGGCGTGATCAAGCTCAACGACAACACCAACATCCTGTCCACCGTGAAGGATGTGGCTGAAAACCCGAAGGGCGTGAAATTCCGCGAACTGGAAGCGGCCACTATCCCGCGCGTGCTGACCCAGGTCGATGCGGCGCTGATCAACACCAACTACGCACTCGAAGCCAAGCTCAACCCTCAGAAGGACGCCCTGGCCATCGAAGGCAGCGACTCGCCGTACGTGAACATCCTGGTGACCCGTGAGGACAACAAGGACGCGGACGCGGTGAAGAAACTGGTGCAGGCGCTGCACTCGCCTGAGGTGAAGCAGTTCATCAACGAGAAGTACAAAGGGGCTGTGGTGCCGGCGTTCTAAGCCGAACGATCGCGCTGAGCTCTTCGCGGGCAAGTCGGAACGCCGAACCGCCGCTCCCACAGGAAATCGCGTTCCCGTAGGAGCGGGCTTGCCCGCGAAGCTTTTGGGGGTTCATCAATCCCGCTTGACCAGCCCCGGCAACTGCGCCACCAGCTTCTGGTTGTTGAACGGCGCACGAATGAACCCACGCTGACGCCCGTCCGGCCCGACCACCGCCAGGTTGCCACTGTGATCGACGGTGTACCCCGGCTTGCTGGTGTCCGCGGGGATGAACGGAATGCTCAGGGCATTGGCCAGCTTCTGGGTATCCTCGATGGATCCTGCCAGCCCCACGAAATCCTTGTCGAAATAGCCCAGGTACTGCTTGAGCTGCTGCGCCGTGTCGCGGTTCGGGTCGACGCTCACCAGCACCACCTGCAAGCGGTCGATCGCCTCCTTGGGCAGCTCGCTTTTCACCTGGCGCAACTGCGCCAACGTGGTCGGACAGATGTCCGGGCAGTAGGTGTAGCCGAAGAACAGCAACGACCATTTGCCCTTCAACTGATCCAGCGCCACCGGCTGGCCGTTCTGGTCGTTCATGGTCACATCCGGCACGCTGCGGCTCTGCGGCAGGAGGATGATGCCGGCGTCGATCAGCTCGGCCGGGTTGGCCTCGCCGCGGCCATTGAGCACCTTGTTGACGGTCAAGCCCATGATCAGCGCGACCAGGGCAACGAGGATGAAGACGGTTTTCTGGGTTCGGGTCATAGGTTCAGCAACAGGTAGTGATCAACGAGCAGGGCGATGAACAGCAGGAACAGGTACGCGATAGAGTACTTGAAGGTGCCGATCGCCGCGTGCGGCCGGGTGCCACGGTACAACACCCAGGCCCACTGGACAAAGCGCAGCCCCAGCAACAGGGCGCAGGCCAGGTAGAGCGGGCCGCTCATGTGGATGGCATAGGGCAGCAGGCTCACCGCCAGCAGCACCAGGCTGTAGAGCAGGATATGCAGCTTGGTGTAGTGCTCGCCGTGGGTCACCGGCAGCATGGGTATCTCGGCTTTGGCGTATTCCTCCTTGCGGTGGATGGCCAGGGCCCAGAAGTGTGGCGGCGTCCAGGCGAAGATGATCAGCACCAGCAACAGCGGCTCGGCGCTCAGGTGCCCGCTGACCGCGACCCAACCCAGCAACGGCGGGGCGGCGCCTGCCAGGCCGCCGATCACGATGTTCTGCGGCGTGGCGCGCTTGAGAAAGCCGGTGTAGACGACCGCATAGCCCAACAGGGAGGCAAGCGTGAGCCAGGCCGTGAGCGGGTTGGTGAAGGCCAGCAGCAGCGCCATCCCGGCGCTTGCCAGGGCAAGGGCGAACGCCAGCGCCGGCAAGGGCGCCACCCTTCCCTTGGCCACCGGGCGCTTGCAGGTACGGGCCATCAAGGCATCGATCCGCCGGTCCAGCACGTGGTTGACCACCGCCGCGCCGCCGGCGCACAGGGCGATGCCCAGATTGCCGAACAGCAGTACCGTCCACGGCACACCCGCGCGGGTGGCGAGGAACATGCCCACCAGCGAAGTGATCAGCATCAGCACCACCACCTTGGGCTTGGTCAGCTCCAGGTAGTCGCGCCAGCCAGCGCGCTGCCGCCCTTGGCTCAGAACCGTCGCCACGTGTCATTCCTCAGGTGATGGGAAACGCCGCCAGGCGTGACCGGCCGCAGGCGCCAGCCCAGGCCGACACGCACCTTGTCGACCACCCGAATGCGGTAGTTCACCAGCACCATGGTCAGCAGCAGCAGGGCGCCCCCGGCGTTATGCGCCACGGCCACCCCCAGCGGCAGGTGCAGCAGCACGTTGCTGATCCCCAACCCCACCTGCAGCGCCAAGGCAGCCAGCACCAGCCGAGCCAGGCCGGACAGGCCATTGCGGTGCAGCTTCCAGCTCAGCATCAGCAGCACTGCCACGACCATCAATGCGCCCAGGCGATGGCTGATATGGATGGCCGTACGCGCATCACTGTCGAGCTGCCCACCCAGGTAGTTCGGGCCGACGTGCTGGGTGAGATGGAAACCGTTGCTGAAGTCTGCCGCAGGCCACCATTGACCATGGCAGGTCGGCAAGTCGATGCAGGCGACTGCCGCGTAGTTGGCACTCACCCACCCACCCAGGGCGATCTGCCCAATCACCACCAGCAGTGCCAGCGCAGCCACCCGACGCAGACTCAACGGCAGCTTGGGCGGTGGCGCAAAGGCCCGGGATAGACGCAGGGATAACAGGAACAGCAGGCTCAGGGTGGTGAAGCCTCCAAGTAGATGCGCGGTGACCACCTGCGGCCAGAGTTTGAGGGTCACCGTCCACATGCCGAACGCCGCCTGCGCCAGCACCACGGCCAGCAGCAGCACCGGCAACCGGTAGGGCCCGCCGTCGCGGCCATGACGACGTACCGCACCTATCGCCAGCCAGGCGATGACCAGCGCCAGCGTGCCGGCGAAATAGCGATGCACCATCTCAGCCCAGCCCTTGGCTTCTTCCACCGGATGCTCGGGGAAGTGCAACTCGGCATGGGCCAGTTGCGCGTCGGTCTTGGGCACGCCGATGAAACCATAGCAGCCGGGCCAGTCGGGGCAGCCGAGGCCGGCGTGGGTCAGGCGCGTGTAGGCGCCGAGCAGCACGACGACCAATGCCAGCAAGGTGGCGAACACAGCAAGTCGGTAACCGGGTCTGGCCATGCTGGCCTCCTAGCCGATGTTGGACAGCTTGAGCAGGTGGCGCAGGTCGTCGAGCACATGCTTGCCCTTGACCTTGGCGTCGTAGCGCAGCACCAGGTTGCCATGTGGATCGACGATCCACAGTTGCGCGCCGGGCTCGACGACCTTTGTGCGGTAGCGGTCGGCATCCAGCGCATAGCGCTGCAGTTGCGGGTACTCGCGTTCGAGCAGCGCCTGGTAGTCGCCACTCAAGGGCGTCGCGGTTGCCAGCGCATGGCTGGCACGACTGGCATCGCGGCCAAGGCCGACCTGGATCTGCCGGGCCAGGTAGACCAGCTGCCGGCAGTCCTCGGCGCAGGCATCGGGCGTGCTGACCAGCAGTTGCCAGCGCTCGTCCTGGGCCTGGATGCCGATATCGGCGCGGCTCTGGCCATTGCCGATCATCACGCCGTGGTAGCTGCGACCCTCCGGCACCCAGAACTTGAGCTTGTACATACTGGTGGCAAGGATCATCGGGCCGAGGGTCACCAGCAGGATCAGGATCAGCTGCAAGCGCCCGCGGGTGCGGGACTTGCTCCCTTCAGGCACGTCCAGTGGACTCGTGGCGGCGGCCATGGCGTTTCTCCTTGTTGTCGTTGTGCCAGCCGAAATACAGGTACAGCAGCACCAGCGCCGTGCTCAGGGCAAACCATTGCACGGCATAGCCGAGGTGTTTTTCCGGGCCCATGGCAACGACCGGCCAATCCAGCCGATAGCTGGCAGGGCCTGGCTCCAGGCGCAGTTCATGGGCGAAGCCTTCACGCGCCAGCTGCTGCCAGAGCTGTGCGGGATCAAGGGCTGTCAGCAGGTGCGGCCATCGGCCGCCGGGCGGGTCGGGGTGCAGCTGGAAGGTGCTGCCTGGCGGCACGTAGACCGTGGCCTGCAACGCCAGTGGCTGGGCCGGGGTGTCGAAACGCACCGGCACGCGGCGGTCCGGCCAAGGCAACCAGCCACGGTTGACCAGCAACCACTGGCCGCTGGCCTGGTCGTGGAAGGGTTGCAGCAGCTCGACACCGGCCTGGCCGTCGCGCAGGCGGTTGTCCAGCAACAGGCTGTGCTCGGGGTCGAACTGGCCGAACAGGCGCACGCGGTAGAAGGCCGGGTCGGGCAGTTGCACAAGCTGCGCCACGGTCACCGGCGCCTCGATGCGCCGCTCGGCGTAGCTGTCGAGCAGTTGGCGCTTTTCATCGGCCCGACGCAGTTGCCAGCAGCCAAGCGCGATCAGCCCCGGCAGCAGTGCGAACACCACCAGGGTCGGGACCAGCCCTGGGCGAAACGGCCTCACCGCGGCCTCGCTCTGTCGATCGCTATACTTGTCCACATCACTGCATCCCCCCGGAGTTTCGCCATGCTCAAGGCCGCGATTGTCCTGATGCTGTTGGCCACCATCGCCAGCCTGTTCAGTGGCCTGGTGTTCCTGGTCAAGGACGACGACCAGTCCACCCGCTTGCTCAAGGCCCTGACCCTGCGCGTCACCCTGGCCGTCCTGACCGTCGGCCTGGTGGCCTGGGGCTTCATCAGTGGGCAATTGGTTTCGCACGCGCCGTTCTGAATCACCCCACCCACAGGGTCCACCTTGCGGCTAAAGCACATACACAAAGATGAACAACCCCACCCATACCACATCCACGAAGTGCCAATACCAGCTGGCCGCCTCGAACCCGAAATGCTTGTCCGGGTTGAAATGCCCGCGCAGCACGCGCACGAACATCACGATCAGGATCAAGGTGCCGAGCGTGACGTGCGCACCATGAAAACCGGTGAGCATGAAGAAGGTCGCGCCGTAGATCCCCGAGCCAAGGGTCAGGCCCAGGTGCACATAGGCCTCGTAGTATTCGTAGGCCTGCAGCGCCAGGAACGACAGCCCCAGCAGGATGGTCAGCCCCAGCCACAGTTTCAGCGCGCCGCGATGGCCCTTGCGCAGGGCATGGTGGGCGATGGTGATGGTGACGCTGGAGCTGACCAGCAGGATGGTGTTGATCAGCGGCAGGTGCCAGGGGTTGATGATGTCCTTCGGCGGCGGGAACAGCTTCGGATCCGGCGTGTGCAGCAACGGCCAGACGAACTCGAAATTGGGCCAGAGCATGTGCGTCACGCCCTTGGCGCCTTCGCCGCCGATCCAGGGACCGGCCAGCACCCGCACATAGAACAGCGCCCCGAAGAAGGCCATGAAGAACATCACTTCCGAAAAGATGAACCAGCTCATGCCCCAACGGAACGAGCGGTCCATCTGCGCACTGTACAGCCCGGCATGGCTCTCCTTGACCACCGCACCGAACCAGCCAAACAACATGTAGGCCAGGAACAGCGCACCGACGAAGAAGATCAGCGGCCCATGGGATTCCGGGTGTCCGGCCTTGAGATCGTTGAACCAGGTGCCCAGGCCGAACACCGTGATGAACAGCCCGACAGTGGCGATGATCGGCCACTTGCTCTGCGCCGGAACGTAGTAGTGCTCATGACTTGCCATTGCTGTTCTCCTTCCCTCAGCGGGCGCCCTGAGCGTCCTGTACCGCGGCATGGGCAACCGGCGGGTGACGCGCAGTGATGTCGAACAAGGTGTAGGCCAGGGTCAGGTGCTTCACGTTGCCCGGCAGGTCGCGGTCGACGATGAAGCGCACCGGCATCTCGATGCGCTCGCCCGGCTGCAGCACCTGCTGGGTGAAACAGAAGCACTCGGTCTTGTGGAAATACGCCGCCGCTTCGGCCGGGGTGATGCTGGGAATCGCCTGGGCACTCATCGGCCGGTCGGTCGGGTTGTGTGCGACGAACACCATCTGGTTCACCGCGCCCGGATTCACTTCGAGCTGGTCAGCGGTGGAGTAGAAGTCCCAGACCATGTCGCTGGCGTTGGTCGACATGAACTGCACCCGCACCGTGCGCGAAGGGTCGCTGATCTGACTGCCTTCGTACTGCCCGCCCGTCTTGCCGTTGATACCGAAGGCCTTGCACATCACGTCGTAGATCGGCACCAGGGCAAAGCCGAAGGCGAACATCACCACCGTCAGCATCAACAGGCGCAGCACCAGGCGTTTGAGCGACAGGCCGGTCATCGCGTCGGTCTCCTATTTCACTTCCGGCGGGGTCTGGAAGGTGTGGTAGGGCGCAGGCGAGGGCACCGACCACTCCAGCCCGTCGGCGCCATCCCAGGGCTTGGCCGGAGCCGGTTCGCCGCCGCGGATGCACTTGATGACGATGAACAGGAAGAAGATCTGTGTGGCGCCGAACATGAACGCGCCGATGGACGAGATCATGTTGAAGTCGGCGAACTGCAGGTTGTAGTCCGGAATCCGTCGCGGCATACCGGCCAGCCCGACGAAATGCATGGGGAAGAAGGCCAGGTTCATGCCCACGAACGACAGCCAGAAATGCAGCTTGGCCAAGGTTTCGTCGTACATGTGCCCGGTCCATTTCGGCAGCCAGTAATAGGCCGAGGCAAAGATGCCGAAGATGGCGCCGGGCACCAGCACGTAGTGGAAGTGGGCGACCACGAAATAGGTGTCGTGGTATTGGAAGTCCGCCGGGGCGATGGCCAGCATCAGCCCGGAGAAGCCGCCGATGGTGAACAGGATGACGAAGGCGATGGCGAACAGCATCGGCGCCTCGAAGGTCATCGCGCCCTGCCACATGGTGCTGACCCAGTTGAACACCTTAACCCCGGTGGGCACGGCGATCAGCATGGTCGCGTACATGAAGAACAGCTCGCCCACCACCGGGATGCCGACCACGAACATGTGGTGCGCCCAGACGATGAACGACAGGAAGGCGATTGCGCCGGTGGCGTAGACCATCGAGGTGTAGCCGAACAGCGGCTTGCGCGAGAACGCCGGGATGATCGAGCTGACCGCGCCGAAGGCCGGCAGGATCATGATGTACACCTCTGGATGGCCGAAGAACCAGAACACGTGCTGGAACAGCACCGGGTCGCCGCCACCCGCCGCGCTGAAGAAGCTGGTGCCGAAGTGGATGTCCATCAGCATCATGGTCACCACGCCGGCCAGCACCGGCATCACCGCGATCAGCAGGAAGGCGGTGATCAGCCAGGTCCAGACGAACAGCGGCATCTTCATCAGGGTCATGCCCGGGGCGCGCAGGTTGAGGATGGTGGCGATCACGTTGATCGCGCCCATGATCGAGCTGATGCCCATCAGGTGGATGGCGAAGATGAAGAAGGTCACGCTGGCCGGCGCATAGGTGGTGGACAGCGGCGCGTAGAAGGTCCAGCCGAAGTTCGGCCCCCCGCCGGGGCTGAACAGGGTCGAGACCAGCAGCAGGAAGGCCGCCGGCAGCAGCCAGAAGCTGAAGTTGTTCATCCGTGGCAGGGCCATGTCCGGCGCGCCGATCATCAGCGGAATCATCCAGTTGGCCAGGCCGACGAACGCCGGCATCACCGCGCCGAACACCATGATCAGGCCGTGCATGGTGGTCATCTGGTTGAAGAACGCCGGCTCCACGATCTGCAGGCCCGGCTGGAACAGCTCGGCGCGGATCACCATGGCGAACGAGCCGCCAAGCAGGAACATGGCGAAGCTGAACCACAGGTACATCGTGCCGATGTCCTTGTGGTTGGTGGTCAGCACCCAGCGCATCAGGCCCTTGGCCGGACCGTGCGCATGGTCATGGCCGTGGGCGTGGTCGTCGATCACTGCACTCATGTCCTGTCTCCTGCACGTTGCGGGATATCAAGCGGGCACCGGCTCATTTGCTTTGCGCCTGCTTGAGCGCCAGTACGTCCTTGGGCGTGACCATGTCGCCCTTGTTGTTGCCCCAGGCGTTGCGCTCGTAGGTGACCACTGCGGCGATGTCGACTTCCGAGAGCTGCTTGCCGAACGCGGCCATCGCCGTGCCGGGCTTGCCATGGAAGACAATGCCCAGGTGGTCTTCCTTGGGCCCTGTGGCGATCTTCGAGCCCTTGAGCGCCGGGAACATTGGCGGCAGGCCCTGGCCTTCGGCCTGGTGACAGGCCACGCAGGTGGTGTGGTAGACCTTGTCGCCGCGCTCGACCAGCTCTTGCAGCGTCCACTCCTTGCTGGTCAGTTCCTTGAGCTGGGCCGCCTCGGCCTTGCGCTCGCCGAGCCAGGTGTCGTAGTCGGCCTTGGATTTCACCTCGACCACCACGGGCATGAAACCGTGGTCCTTGCCGCACAGCTCGGTGCACTGCCCGCGGTAGATGCCGGGCTTCTCGATGCGCGTCCAGGCTTCGTTGACGAAACCGGGGATGGCATCACGCTTGACCGCGAAGGCCGGCACCCACCAGGAATGGATCACGTCGGCGGCGGTCACCAGGAAACGCACCTTGGCCCCGACCGGCAGCACCAGCGGCTGATCGACCTCGAGCAGGTAATGCTCGTCCTTGGGCGCCTGGTTGCGGATCTGCTCGGAAGGGGTGGCGAGGTTGCTGAAGAACTCGACGTCCTGGCCCAGGTACTTGTAGTGCCATTTCCACTGGTAGCCGGTGACCTGGATATCGATATCCGACTCGCTGGCGTCGTAGATGTCGATCAGGGTCTTGGTGGCCGGGATGGCCATGGCGACGAGGATGAGAAACGGGACGACCGTCCACATGATCTCGACCCAGGTGTGCTCGTGGAAATGCGCAGGCTGCTGGCCGGTGGAGCGGCGGTGGATGACCATCGACCAGAACATCGCGCCGAACACCACGATGCCGATGACCACGCAGATCCAGAAGATGGTCATGTGCAGGTCGAACACGGCGTGGGAGACTTCCGTCGCCCCCGGAGACATGTTCACGGTCCAGGCGGCGTGCGCCTGACCGAACACCGTCCACAACAGGAGGCCCATCCAGACATGTGGATGTCGCATCATTGCGGGTTCCCCTTATCGTTCTTGTAGTCCCGGAGGCGTGGACGACGTTTTCTACGGCATAAGGGGGGGAACGGGGGTCAAGACTGCCTGGCTTCGACGACCGAGCCCCCTGCAAACGGCAGTCGGGCCTCATCAACGAATCACGTTCAAGCGGAGTATAGACAGCGACCAATCGCACGCAACGCGTGATGTGAAAACAACTTCACGCATTGGCTGAAATGGCTGAAAGGATTATTCCAGAGGGCTTGGGGCATAATAGTGGCACATTGATATAACCCGGCGGAACAAGTGCCCTGTTGTTATAACAAATGCGTCTTAGCAATCTACGCAGCCGAGCTAACTTAGTGTCTTCCGTTTGTAACGCCTTGTCCCTGGAGTTGTCATGAACATCGCAGCTGTACGCGAGCAGATCGAACAAGCCCATCAACATGAGAGCCGTACAGGCCAACTGAAGCAACGCCTCGAACAGCAACTGCCTCACCTGCATCCTTCGATCCAACTGCCCCCGCAGGACGCCCAGGGTACCTTGACGCGCTTCGTCCGCGCCTACATCGACCAGGTTCCGGAATTGCTCGAGGCTGCCAACACGGTCGCTCGCGAAGCCGGTATCGAAGCGCAGATCAAACCGGTATTGAAGATCGCCGAAGCCTACTTCCTGCAACCTCCGCAGGTCATGGACGGGCACGTCGGGCTCGACTGCCTGCTCGATGAAGCCTACTTGGCCCATCGCCTAGTCGAGGAAGTCAACGACCTGTATATCCGCCACTTTCAGCAACCGCTGATTCCGGTAGACACCACCGTCGCCAATCTCATCGCCCACCAGTTGATCGGCGAAACCTTCGCCAACCAGCTGGATGAAGTGGTGCATCACTCGGTCGACGAGATGCTCGATGACCAGAGCTTTGCAGTGGAGTCTGTGGAAAAGTATCGCGACACCCTCTGCAGCCCCGAGACCGGCGCAGCCTGGAAGCGCTGGCCGTGCCTGTCGCGCCAGCTTGGCGTGGAGCTTGGGCAGTCGGCTTGAATCCGATCCTGGCAGATCGGCCCCAGCGGTCCCGCCATACCTGTAGGTGCGGTCATATGCCGTTCCTACAGGTATTCCGGCCCCGGCGGCGTCGATGTCAGCCTCCGGCCCCGACCCCGGCCGTGGTGCGCAATCGTCCTTCGATCCGCCGCTTCAACCGCCGCTGCTCGATCAGCATCCGTGAGCCGTTGGCCTTGTTGCTGCGGCTCCAGTCCTCGAGCAGTTCCAGGCAGGAGTGATCGATGTAGCTCAGATTGCCCAGTGGCACATGCAGGGTCGTACCTGGCGGTACGCTCTCCAGCACCTGGGTCAGCGCCGGGACCTTGAGAAAGGTCGCCGCACCGCTCAGGCGCAGCTCCATGTGCCCTGGCTTGGCCAGCGTCACCAGGTTGATCTTCAGACGCGCCGCCCGGAATGCCAGCTTCAACAGGGTGAGGGCAAAGCCCAGCAACACACCGGTCAGCAGGTCGGTGAAGATGATCGCCAGCGCCGTGGCAGCATAGGTGAACATCGGCATCCGGCCATAGCGCCCCAGGCCGCGGAAGGCCTTGAAATCGACCAGCTTGATACCGGTGTACACCAGCACGCCCGCCAGGCTTGCCACCGGAATCTGCTGCAGCACGCTGCTCAGCACCACCACGAACGCCAGCAACCAAAGACCATGCAGAATCGCCGACGCACGCGTCTGCGCACCCGCCTGGACGTTGGCCGAACTGCGCACGATCACGCCGGTCATCGGCAATGCCCCCAGCACACCGCACAGCATGTTGCCGATACCTTGCGCCGACAGCTCGCGATCGAAATCCGATCGCTGGCCACTGTGCATGCGGTCTACCGCTGCAGCCGACAGCAGCGTCTCGGCGCTGGCGATGAAGGCCAGGGCGAAGGCGGCCACCAGCAAGGTCGGATCGGCCAGTTTGAGCAGGTCGTCCGGACGAATCCAGTCGATCGCCTCCGACAGGTCCGCAGGCACCTGCACGCGATTGACCGGCAGCGCCAGCCAGATGCTGATCGCGGTCATGATCGCCACGCCCAGCAAGGCACCGGGGATGAAGCGCAGGCGCTGTGGGCGCCAACGCTCCCAGCTCCACATCATTGCGATGGTGCCCAGGCCCAGGGCGCCGGCCTGCCAGCCATTACCGGCGGTTTCCAACGGCAGTGCCGAGGCCAGGGTCGCGGGGAAACCCAGCAGGTTCTCGACACCCGAAGGCTGTGGCGCGCTGTCGAACATCACATGCACCTGCGACAGCACGATCAGTACGCCGATACCGGCCAGCATGCCGTACACCACCGCCGGTGCAGTGACGCGAAACCAGCAGCCCAGACGCAGTCGCCCGGCCAGCAGCTGCAACAGGCCTGCCAGCAGCAGGATCGGTCCGAGCATGGCCACACCGTGCTGGCGCACCAACTCGAACACCAGCACCGCCAGGCCCGCGGCCGGGCCGCTGACCTGCAGGGGCGAGCCGGCCAGAAAGCCCACGACGATGCCACCGATGATCCCGGTGATCAGCCCTTTGGCGGGTGGCATGCCCGAGGCGATCGCGATGCCCATGCACAGCGGCAGGGCCACCAGGAACACCACGACCGAAGCCAGTAACTCTCGCGGCAAGGCCGCTTTTATCTGTGTCATGTTCACCATAACGCTCCTTTTCTGATTCACGGCCATTCCACTGGCCGACGGCACGGGGATCCCTGAATCGCGCGCAGGCGCGGGCCGCCAGCAGGATTGCCGGCAAGTAGGTCAGGGAAACTCAAGGCAGCAGAAAGCCCTGCCGCGCCTGGTGGGCGCAGCCGGCTATCAAGGTTTCTTCAGGTGTTGGGGTCGCTTAGTAGCGGCCTCTCGGAGTTGCGCACGGCACTGGCTCGCCAGCAGCCAGGGGCAGGAAGCTGTCGCTCGCGGCGTCGTAGGCCTCGATGCGGCTGGTTTCGATATCGTAGACCCAGCCGTGGATGTAGAGCTGTCCGGCCGCCAGGCGCGCGGCGACCGAAGGATGAGTGCGCAGGTGGTGCAGCTGGGCGATGACGTTTTCCTTGGTCAGCACCTTCATGCTCTCGTGTTCCGTTGCGCACGAGCAGTTGCTCTCGACCACGGTACGGGCCACTTCGGCGTGGCGCAGCCAGGCGGAAACGGTCGGCATCTTGGTCAGCGACTGCGGGTTGAGCACTGCGCGCATCGCACCGCAGTCGGAGTGACCGCAGACGATGATGTGGTGAACACCCAAGGCCATCACGGCGTATTCGATGGCGCTGGAAACACCGCCGTTCATCTGTCCGTAGGGCGGTACCACGTTGCCGACGTTACGGGTCACGAACAGATCGCCCGGCGAGCTCTGGGTGATCAGTTCGGGCACGATGCGCGAGTCGGCGCAGGTGATGAACATCGCGCGCGGTTTCTGCGCGGTGGCGAGCTTCTTGAACAGCTCCTGCTGCTCGGGGAAAACGTCATGGTGAAACTTCAGGAAGCCGTCGACGATGTGCTTCAGGGCAGCATCGGCGCTCTCGGCGGGAGCGGCCGGAACAGGCTTGGATGGGTCCTTGACGGGCATGATTCATCCTCTTGACGGTTTGTAGGTAAGTTCCATTTTACCGGGGAAAGATTCTGGCTATGCGGAGAATTAGATGACGCGCACAGGTAATAAATCACAGTCGCGCTGGACTGACTTCCTACGCTAGCGGAGAAAACTTAACTGAAACTGAATTCGGAGGCTCTAGAACGGGCGTTCCAGGTTTTCGAGGGGAGGTTTTGATAATAGCAAAAAAGCATCAGCCGCCAATACCCTCCAATGAAATTATTGGTAGGTATTAGTCAGATTACAGGGTAGTGGAGCACTGTGCTGTGGTGGCGTCTTCGCGGGTAAACCCGCTCCCACAAGACCATCACCGGTTCAGAACAATGCCATCTGCCCGCCTGGCGGGCAGAAGGCGCTGCAATCGAGCGACACCTGCTCCCGCCCTTCGAACCCCAACTGCCGCGAAGCTTTGCGAAAACGCTGCGCCAGCAGCTCGGCGAACACACCTTCACCGCGCATCCGCGCCCCAAAGCGGCTGTCATACAGCTCACCGCCCCGGCTCTGACGAATCAGGCTCAGCACGTGGGCCGCGCGCTGCGGGTAGTGGTCCTGCAACCACTGTTCGAACAACGGCGCCACCTCCAGCGGCAGGCGCAGCATCATGTAGGCGGCGCTCTGCGCGCCAGCTTCCTTGGCGGCCTGAAGCAGGTGCTCCAGCTCGCTGTCGTTGATCATCGGGATCATCGGCGAACACAGCACGCCCACCGGTACACCCGCCTCGCGCAACACGCGGATCGCCCGCAGGCGCGCCTTGGGTGCCGCCGCGCGGGGTTCGAGGGTGCGTTTGAGTTCGTCGTCGAGGGTGGTCAGGCTGATCATCACCCGCACCAGGCGCTGGCTGGCCAGTTCGCTCAAGAGCTCCAGGTCTCGTAGCACCAGCGAGCCCTTGGTGACGATGGTCACCGGGTGTCGGTAGCGCAGCAGCATCTCGAGCAGGCGACGGGTCAACTGGTGCTCGCGCTCTATGGGCTGGTAGGGGTCGGTGTTGGCGCCGAGGTTGATCGGTGCACAGACATAACCCGGCTTGCTCAACTGCTGTTCGAGCACCTCGGCGGCATTGGTCTTGGCGATGAGCTTGGTCTCGAAGTCGAGGCCGGGGGAGAGGTCCCAATAGGCGTGGCTGGGCCGGGCGTAGCAGTAGATGCAGCCGCGTTCACAACCGCGGTAGGGGTTGATCGAACGGTCGAAGGGCAGGTCGGGCGAGGTGTTGCGGGCGATGATGGTCTTGGCGGTTTCGATCCGCACCTCGGTGCCCTGGGTGAGGGGGACTTCCTGGTGCCAGCCGTCGTCCTCGACCACCGAATGGCTGGGGGCGAAGCGATTGTGGGGGTTGGTGGCGGTGCCGCGACCACGGACTGGGGTTGGTTTCATGGTGGAAAACCCGGATTACTGTATGCGCATACAGTA
>NZ_JABWRO010000036.1:0-41105 GCF_014268985.1 Pseudomonas sp. RW10S2
AAGATTCATTTCGCAAAACCCCTATCTGCGTGAGCAGGTAGGGGTTTTGTCTTTCTGGCTGTCCAATACAGCGACTGAAAAGCCGATCTGGATCGCATCAGCCCCGCGCCAATTCGGCCAGGTGCGCCGTCGCTTCTTCGCTCTTGAGCACCAGTACATCCCCCTCAAGCGAATCAAGCACCACCTCGGCGGTATTGCCGATCAAGGCGCCAGATATCCCCGTGCGCGCCACGGTGCCGACGATGGTGACCACCGCATCGATCTGTTTCTCGGCATAGGGAATCAGTACATCGGCCGGCCCTTCGGCGACATGCAGGCGTTCTTCGCTGATATCGAACTCCGCCTGGAATGCCGAGCACGCTTCGCGGTAGCGTTTTTCGATGGTTTCGCTGAGCTGATACACAGGGTCTGACGCCGAGAGCATCGGCGAGGGATGAGCGCTGATGACGTGCAACTCGCCTTTGGCCAGTCTGGCGATCGCATAGCCATGGTCGATGATGCTGGCATGTAGTCGCCGATGATCCCCGTCCTGATTCCCCACATCCACCGCCGCGAGGATCTTGCCGCCGGTCCAGGGCCGTTCGCTTTTGACCATCAGCACGGCGCAGGGGCATTGGCGCAAGAGTTTCCAGTCGCTGGGTGTAAGCAGTGCCTTGCGCAGCGGATTGTCCGGACGATGCTCCTTGATCACCAGTTCGCACCCTTCGGCTTGCTGCACACTGACAATCGACTCGTGCAGCGTGTCATGCCAGGCCTGCTCATGGGTGACATTGTCGTAGCCATCATCATGCAGCTGGCTACTCAGCAGGCTGAGCAAGGCGCTGTGGTCCTGCTTCTTGTCGCACATCAGCAGATGCAGGCGTGCGCCGGTCACCCCGGCGATCAGCTTGGCCCGAGTCAAAGCCCGGCTGTGGGCGTGCTCGGGGTCGAGTACGACGAGGATGCTGCGAACGGCTTGCATGGGCATGACTCCCTTGGGATATGAAGACCAATGCCTGACTATAGTCGGCGGTCTGTGTCGCGCCGTTTGACGTGTATCAAGCATAGTCGCTGGCGATCGGCATCGCCCTCGGTATAATCCGCGCTCCTGCGATGTCACCCAGCTGTGAGCCTATGTCCCTGACCCCTGAAATCGACGCCTTCCTTGGCTGCCCTACGCCTGACGCCTGGATCGAAGCGGCGCTCGCCGACCAGGAAACCCTGCTGATCGACCACAAGAACTGCGAGTTCAAGGCCGCCAGCACTGCGCTCAGCCTGATCGCCAAGTACAACACCCATCTGGACTTGATCAACATGATGTCGCGCCTGGCCCGTGAGGAGCTGGTGCACCACGAACAGGTACTGCGCCTGATGAAACGTCGCGGCGTTCCCCTGCGACCTGTTTCGGCGGGACGTTATGCTTCGGGCCTGCGCCGCGTTGTGCGTGCCCACGAGCCGGTCAAGCTGGTCGATACCCTGGTAGTCGGTGCTTTTATCGAAGCGCGCAGCTGTGAGCGTTTCGCGGCGCTGGTGCCGCACCTGGATGAGGAGCTTGGTACCTTCTACCACGGCCTGCTCAAGAGTGAGGCACGTCATTACCAGGGCTACCTGAAACTGGCGCACCACTATGGTGAAGAAGCGGATATCGCGCGGGTGGTGGAGAAGGTGAGGGCAGTGGAGGCTGAGCTGATCAGCTCGCCAGACATGGAGATGCGCTTTCACAGCGGCATCCCGATGGCCCAGCCTGCCTGAGGGCGGCCGGGCCTGTGGAGGTGGGTCAGCTCACTGGCGACGGCCGAGCAGCAAGCCGACCACCAACCCGAATCCTGCGGAGATCGCGACGGTCTGCCACGGGTGGCCACCAATATATTCCTGCGTGGCATCTACCACCGGCTGTGCCTTCTGCCCCAGACGACTGGTGGCCTGGCGAGCCTGGCGCAGCTTCAGGCCGAGCTGGGCGCGCAAGGTGTCGGCTTCTTCGCCCACCAGTGAAGCGCTATCGTCGAGGAGCTTTTCGGACTCCTCGATCAAGGCCTGCAGCTCGCTGAACACCTGGTCCTTGATCTGATCGCTATCGGCTGTTGCGGTGGATTTCCTGGCCATGAACACGTCCTCGTAGGTGGATTGACTTGTACAGTGGATAACGGCGTGCGTCGAAAGTTGCAACGGCATACCGGCGGCTCGCCGCTACAGTGTAAGATAGCGCTCATTTTCAAGCGGCAGGAAAGACCATGAGTTTCAATCTGGCCAATAGAGACTTCGCCGAACGTGCACAGATCGAGGCGGAAAAATCACGACTGTTCCAGTTTTGGCAGAACAATCTCGGCAAGGCCAAGGGCGAGGCGGCCCGCATGATCGCCGAGAAGCCTCGACGCAAGGGCAAGTGGGCCGAATGGGTCCGTGCCGAGCTGGAGGGTATGTCGCCTCCGGAGTTCGCCGACATGGTGCGCAGCGAAGTCAACAGGATGATGGCGGCGGCCAGCGCCAACCGTTGATCCTCACCAGCCAGCACGCCCAGGCTGCGGTAAATCGAGCTTGCCTTTATCGGTGAAACGCACCGTGCCCAGCGGCCCACCGGCCAGCTTCCCGCGCAACACATAGGGCAATCCTTGTAGCGACTGGGTCTGGCTCAGGCCGTACGCCTGACGCAGGAACGAAAACGCGGTGATACTCACCGGGACCACGATCACCGCCTCGTCATATCGGCCGATATGCCCACGCTGGTCACTGACACCTGCTGCCAGCGGTTGATCGTTCACCTCCAGGTTCAGTGCAATACCGTTGAAGTCCACCGGCGTCTCGTTGGGGTTCTGCACGCGTATCTTCACGGCCATGCGCAACTCCAGGTCCTGTCCGGGCAGGGGCTCGATGCCGATGACATTGATGTTCAGCGGATCGCGGTTGTGCAGCAGCGCACAGGCATTGAGCGCCAGGGCCAGCAGCAGGGCCAGGCAAAGTCGGGCGGTGTTGCGCAAGCAGATGGTCATCGCAAGGGCCTTGGCTGGAGACGGCCTTTGAGTGTGGCAAATACGTCCCATCGTTGAAACCCTCGCTATCGGCCTGAAGGAAACATCGCGAATCAACTCCATTGGTTTTCATGCTTTTGTCGCGAACCTGAAGCGCCTTAGGCTATCCAACGCTTGGGCGCGATTTTTCGTACCGGAGATGAAGGATGAAACCTACACTGCCTTTCCTGGCCATCAGCCTGCTGCTGTGCCTTCCCGCTCACGCGGCACCCGTGCAGATGCCCTTGCTTGCTGCCAGCGACCGCAATAACCCCTACAACAGCCCAATTCAGCGCGCCAACCCCAACAGCCGCCAAGGCAGTGTGCCAGCGACGCCGCCGGTGCGCGGCCCCTCGACCCAGCCGATTGTGCGGCCACCGACGCTGGACAACCGCGGCATCGGTAACGGTGACAACCTGCGCCGTCAACAACAGACCCCGAACCTGGAACCCACTCGGCCACCGCGCGACTCACAACGTGCGCCCTGAGCCTCTTGATTGGAAGGATCCCTGCATGACGCCACGTATCTGGATGACCACCCTGGTTGCTGCCGCACTGTTCCCGTTATTGGCACAGGCTGCCGACGACAAGCAGTTTGCGAGCGAAGAAGGGCAATTGACCGTCAGTACCGTCGCTGATGGTCTGGCCTACCCGTGGGCTCTGGCATTCCTGCCGGGGGGCAAGGATATGCTGGTCACCGAACGCACGGGTAACCTGCGCATCGTTGGTGCCGAAGGCAAGGTCGGGCCGCCGCTGTCAGGGGTGCCCAAGGTCTGGGCGCAAGGGCAGGGCGGCCTGCTGGACGTGGTGCTTTCGCCGGAGTTCGCCAAGGATCGCACGGTCTATCTGTCGTATGCCGAGGAAGGCGCGGACGGCAAGGCGGGGACGGCGGTCGGACGTGGCCAGCTGTCGCAGGATCGCGCGCGTCTGGAAAATTTCACCGTGATCTTCCGCCAGCAACCCAAGCTGTCCGAGGGTAACCACTTTGGCTCGCGCCTGGTCTTCGACCGCGAGGGCTATCTGTTCATTGCCTTGGGCGAGAACAATCAGCGCCCCACCGCCCAGGACCTGGACAAGTTACAGGGCAAGCTGGTCCGCATCCTGCCCGATGGCGAGGTGCCCAAGGACAATCCCTTCGTCGGCCAGAAGAATGTGCGCTCGGAAATCTGGTCGTACGGGCACCGCAACCAGCAGGGCGCGGCGCTCAACCCCTGGACAGGCAAGCTCTGGACCCACGAGCACGGCCCGCGCGGCGGCGATGAGATCAACATCCCCGAGGCAGGCAAGAACTACGGTTGGCCGATCGCGACCCATGGCATCAACTACTCGCTGCTGCCGATCCCCGAAGCTAAGGGCAAGCATGTAGAGGGTATGGAAGATCCGCACCATGTGTGGGAGAAGTCCCCAGGCATCAGTGGAATGGCCTTCTACGACAGCCCGACCTTCAAGGCCTGGGATCACAACCTGTTCATCGGTGCGTTGGCCACTCAGGAGCTGATTCGCCTGCAACTCGATGGTGACAAGATCGTCCATGAAGAACGGTTGTTGGGGGAACTCAATGCGCGTATTCGCGATGTGCGGGTGGGGCCGGACGGCTACCTGTACGTGCTGACTGACGCCAAGGACGGGGCGCTGCTGAAGGTGGGCCTGCGCGAGGGTTGATGGCGGATCCGGGAAACCCCCATTACCATGGCGTTTTGCCTGCGATCCAAAGCCATGACGCCCTACGCCCTTTATCAGCAAGCCATCGAGCAGCAAGGCTTTGCCGCCGACCCTGCGCAGGCCGAGGCCGTTGCCGCCCTGCAGCAGTGCTTCGAGGCGCTGGAGCAGGGGCGCGGCGGCCAGGGCGTCTATCTATGGGGGCCGGTCGGGCGCGGCAAGACCTGGTTGATGGATCAGTTCCAGCAGTGCCTTGCGGCTCCTTCCCGGCGACAGCATTTTCATCACTTCATGGCCTGGGTGCACCAACGCCTGTTTCTGCTGGCTGGCACCGCCGATCCACTGCACGCGCTGGCCCGGGAGCTGGCCAGGGATATTCGCGTACTGTGCTTCGATGAGCTGTTTGTCAGCGATATTGGCGACGCGATCATCCTCGGTCGCCTGTTTCAGGTGCTGTTCGACCAGGGCGTGGTCATCGTCGCTACGTCCAACCAGCCGCCCGATCAGCTGTACCTCGACGGGTTCAATCGTGAGCGCTTCTTGCCGGCCATCGCCGCGATCCAGCGGCACATGCAGGTCATCTCCGTGGCCGGCGAGCAGGACCACCGCCTGCACCCTGGCGAACAGCGTCAGCGTTTCTGGATTGCCGAGGCGGGCAAGCCCAGCGCATTGGCCGAGGTATTCCGGCAACTGAGCGCGGATGACCCCGGCACCGACCAGCCGTTGCAGGTCGGTTCGCGGCAGATCCAAGTGATTCGCCGCAGCGAGCAGGTGATCTGGTGCCACTTCGCCGACCTGTGCGAGCAACCGCTGGCGGCGACTGAGTTCATGGCCCTGTGCGACCGCTATACGGCCATCCTGCTGGAGGGGCTGCCTGCACTGGGCGGGGTGCAACGTGCCGGGCGCATCGCCCGCGGAACCGAGGACGGCGCCCAGCGTGTAGTGGCCGGCGATCGCCAGCTACCGGCGCTGTCGCCCCGCGATGACAGTGTGCGGCGCTTCATCGCGTTGGTCGACGAATGCTACGACCGTCGGGTCGCCTTGTACCTGGAAGCCGAGGTCGCGCTCGAAGCGCTCTACACTCAAGGGTATCTGGCGTTCCCGTTCAGGCGGACCCTGAGCCGGCTGCGGGAGATGCAACTGCAACGCTTCGCCTGAAGGAGTCGACCATGGAGCTGCTGTCGCACCATCTGCTGACCCAGGCCTACAACAACGGCTGGGCCAACCATCGCCTGTACAAGGCATGCCTGCAACTGACCCACGACGAGTTCGTCGCCCCCCGTTGCAGCTTCTTTCCTTCGATCAAGGCCACGCTCAATCACCTGCTGACGGTGGACTGGTTCTACCTCAATGCCCTGGAGTGCGAGCAGCGCGGCGAAGCCCCCGAGGCCGATGGCGAGCGCTTCTTCGAGCCTGAGCAGCCGTTTGCCACCTGTACCGACCTGCATGCCCAGCAGGCCCAGGCCGACCAGCGACTGATCGCGTATTGCCGGCTGTTGCGTGACGACCAGTTGCGGCGCTATGTGAGTATCGTGCGGGCTGACCGGGTCCAGCGCGAGCAGCGCCTGCGCCTGCTCTCGCACCTGTTCGAACACCAGATCCATCACCGCGGGCAGGTGCATGCGATGCTCAGCGACACCTCGGTGCGCCCGCCGCAGCTGGACGAATTCTTCTGCGAGGAGGAAGCGCCCCTGCGCGCGGATGATTTTGCCGAACTGGGGTGGAGCGAAGGGCAGGTCTGGAGGGCGTGACAGCTTCGTTCACAGAGTCTGTTCAGGAGCGGCCTTGTGGCCGTAAAAGACCGCTCCCAGCCTGCAGCAAGGCGAGTGCTACTGCTGCAACCAGTTGATCAAGGCTTTGTGGAACACCTCAGGTTCCTCGATCTGCGGGGCATGCCCCATGCCTTCGAAGGTGACCAGTTGCCCTTGGGGGATCAGCTTGGTCACCTGCGGTCCGAGCACTGCGTATTTGCCCAGGCGTGCCTTGACCTCTGGCGGGGCAATGTCGCTGCCGATGGCGGTGGTGTCTTTGTCGCCGATCAGCAACAGCGTCGGCATCTTCAGGTCCTTGAACTCGTAGACCACCGGCTGGGTGAAGATCATGTCGTAGATCAGCGCCGAGTTCCACGCCACCGCTTCGTGCCCAGGCCCTTTGTTCAGGCCTACCAGCATCTGCACCCAGCGCTCGTATTCCGGCTTCCAGCGCCCGGCGTAGTAGGTGTTGCGCTCGTAGTTGCGCACCCCTTCGGCATCGAGCTTGAGTTCACGCTGATACCATTGATCGACACTGCGATAGGGCACGCCCAGGGCTTTCCAGTCCTCCAGGCCGATCGGATTGACCATGGCCAGGCGCTCCACCTGCTGTGGGTACATCAGCGCATAGCGGGTGGCGAGCATGCCACCGGTGGAGTGGCCCAGCACGCTGACCTTGTCGATGCCAAGCTGTTGGAGCAGTGCATGGGTGTTGTCGGCCAGTTGCTGGAAGCTGTATTGGTAATGCTCGGGCTTGCTCGAGGTGCAGAAGCCGACCTGGTCCGGGGCGATGACCCGGTAGCCGGCTTTGCTCAGGGCCTCGATGGTGGTTTCCCAGGTGGCGGCGCAGAAGTTCTTGCCATGCATCAGCACCACGCTGCGACCATTGGCCTTGCCCTGCGCAGGGACGTCCATGTAGCCCATCTGCAGGGCCTGGCCCTGTGAGGTGAAGGCGAAGTGCTGGAGTGGGTGAGGGTAGGTGAAACCTTCGAGCTGTCTGCCATAGGTGGGCGACTCGGCGGCGATGGCCGAGCTGCCGACGAGGCAGGCCAGGGCCAGGGCGGTTGCGCGCAGCATCGGGGTACTCCGTGTAGGTTCAAGTAGGAAAAGGCGACTGTAGCAGTCAGTTGACCTGCGGAACCGTGAAAGGTGTTACCCGCTGTGAAACCAGCCCAGGGTGATCATCGCGACCACCAGGTAGCGCCCGGCCTTGGCCAGGGTGACCAGCAACAGGAAGCGCCAGAACGGCTCGCGCATGATCCCGGCGATCAGGGTCAACGGATCACCGATCACGGGCATCCAGCTCAACAGCAGCGACCACTGGCCCCAGCGCTGGTAGCGCCGTTGTGCACCTTGCAACTGACTGGCGCTGAACGGAAACCAGCGTTTGTCACGAAAGCGCTCGATCGCTCGGCCCAGCAGCCAGTTGACCAGCGAACCGAGCACGTTGCCCAGGGTCGCAATCAGCAACAGCACAAGCCAGGCGTCGGGGGCGCGCAGGAGCAAACCGACCAGCACCGCCTCGGACTGCAGCGGCAGCAGGGTGGCTGCGCCAAAGGCGCTGAGAAACAGCGCCCAGAGACTGAGCATCAGTATTCGGCGACCACAGTGTCCTGGCCGTCCCGGGTCAGGCCGATGACCTGATAGGCATCCTTGTGGTCGCCCATTTCCATGCCGGGCGAGCCCATGGGCATACCCGGCACGGCCAGCCCCTTGAGATCGTTGCGTTTGGCCAGCAGGCGCACCTGTTCGGCGGGCACATGCCCCTCGACGAACTTGCCGTCGATCACGCCGGTGTGGCAAGACGCCAGGCGTGGTGCGACGCCCAGGCGCTGCTTGACCGCGCTCATGTTCGGCTCGACATGGTCGTTGACCGTGAAACCGTTGTCGCGCAGATGGCTGATCCACTGTTTGCAGCAGCCGCAGTTGGGGTCGCGGTAGACATCAATGACCTCGGCGGCCTGTGCCAGGCCACTGATGGCCAGCAGTCCAAAGGCCATCAGGTGTTTGCGTAGCATGGTCGAACTCCTTCAAAAACGCAGGCGCACACCTGCGACCAGACGGGTCTGCGCGGGGTCGTCGCCGTCTTCACGGGCCTGGTCGGCGCGGCTGCCGTGCAAGCGGTTGAAACTGACGCCGACATAGGGTGCGAAGCTGCGCGTGATTTCATAGCGCAGGCGCAGGCCTACTTCGCTTTCGGCCAGCCCCGAACCTTGCTCGCGCCCGGCATCGTTACGGCCGAAAAAGTTGGCTTCGAGGGTCGGTTCGAGGATCCAGCGATTGGTCAGCAGCATAGCGTAACTGGCCTCCAGGCGCAGCGCGGTCTGCTGTCGCTCACCGGCATAGGCGGTGGCCTCGAGCTCCAGCCCATACAGCGGCGTCCCTTGGATGCCGAACGCTGCCCAGGCCTGGCCGCTGGCAGGCTTGAAGTCCTGGCGTATACCGCCGACCAGCTCCCACCAGGGGCTGATGGCATGGCCCCAAAGCGCCTGCAGTTCGGCCTTGTGAGTGATGCCCTGTTCACGTTCACCTTCGCTGCGTAGCCACAGGCGATCGATGTCGCCGCCGATCCAGGCAGTGGCATTCCAGTTCAGCAGCCCGTTGTTGTCGAAGTGCTGGTATTCGAGTTGATCGACGATCACCGCCGCGTTCAGCGCATCGTCATGCACCTGGTGGCCCGACAGAGGGGGAAAGGCTGCGCGGCGGTCGGCATCGGTGATGACCGGCAACGCCGTGGTGGGCTGGGTCGGGTTTTGCTGCGCGCGCACCTCTTCGCTGGCCAGCAGCACCAGCAGGGTCACACTGGCCAGGAGCCAGCGGCTGTTGAGCTCATTCATCGACCCGTACCTCGCGGAACATGCCGGTCTCCATGTGGTAGAGCAAGTGGCAGTGGTAGGCCCAGCGGCCCAGGGCGTCGGCACTGACCCGATAGCTGCGCCGGGTTCCGGGCGGGATATCGAGGGTGTGCTTGCGCACCATGAAGTTGCCCTGTTCATCCTCCAGGTCGCTCCACATGCCATGCAGGTGAATGGGGTGGGCCATCATGGTGTCGTTGACCAGTGTGATGCGCACCCGCTCGCCATAGGTAAGGCGCAGTGGCTGAGCGTCGCTGAACTTCACGCCGTCGAATGACCAGGCAAAGCGCTCCATGTGGCCGGTCAGGTGCAGTTCGATGTCGCGTGAGGGTGGGCGGCCGTCGGGGTCTTCGAAGCGGCTGCGCAAATCGGCGTAGGTCAGCACCCGGCGGCCGTTGCTGCGCAGGCCGATACCGGGATCACCCAGGTGCGGGCGCGGCGCCATGGTCTGCATATCGACCAGCGGGTTGCCGCTCTCGCTGGCCGGGTGACGCTGCATGGCGGCCATTGCCGCGTGATTCATGCCGGCCATGTTGGCGTGGTCCATGCCAGGCATGTCTGCCATTGCGGCGCCGCCCATGCCGCCGTGCCCCATGTCGTTCAAGGTCAGCCGGGGGCGTGGGTCCGTTGGCGGGATGGGCGCCTGCTGGCCATGAGCATGGGCCAGGGTGCCACGGGCAAAGCCGGTGCGGTCCATGCTCTGGGCGAACAGGGTGTAGGCTGGGGCATCGCCCGGCTCGACCAGTATGTCGAAGGTTTCGGCCACGGCGATGCGCAGTTCGTCTACCGTCACCGGCACCACAGGCAGGCCGTCTGCGGCGATCACCGTGAGTTTCAGGCCGGGGATGCGGAAGTCGAAGTAGGTCATGGCCGAGGCGTTGATCAGGCGCAGGCGTACCGTCTCGCCGGGGCGGAACAGGCAGGTGAAGTTGCCCTCCGGTGGCTGGCCGTTGAGCAGGTAGCTGTAGGTGGCCGCGCTGATGTCGGCAAGGTCGGTGGGGCTCATGCGCATGTCGGCCCACATCAGGCGCTCGTCGACGGTCTTGCGCCAGCCGTCGCGCGCGACATCCTCGATGAAGTCACCCACAGTGAGCTTGTGGTAGTTGAAGGCGTCGGACTGCTTCTTGAGCGTCGCCAGCAGTGCTTCGGGGGCCTGGTCGCTCCAGTCGCTGAACAGCAGCACATGGTCGCGTTGGTAAGCGTGAGGCTCGGCCTCGCGGGGTTCGATGACGATCGCCCCATAGACCCCCGCCTGCTCTTGCAGCCCGGAATGGCTGTGGTACCAGTAGGTGCCACTCTGGCGCAGGGTGAAGTGGTAGAGGTAGTCTCCGCCAGGCTCGATGCCGGCGAAGCTCAGGCCGGGAACACCGTCCATGTTGGCGGGCAGGATGATGCCGTGCCAGTGGATCGAGGTGGGTTCGGTCAGACGGTTGCGCACGCGCAGGGTCACGCTGTCACCTTCGCGCCAGCGCAACTGCGGGCCGGGCAGGCTGCCGTTGACGGTGAGGGCCGTGCGCGGGCGGCCGGTGATGTTGACGGGAGTCTGGCCAACGTACAGTTCGAAGTCCTGGCCCTGCAGCGGTTGGCCTGGGCGATGGCCTTCGGCGGCGCTGGCCAGTGGGCGCCAGAGGCCCAGGCCGGCCACCGCGGTGGCGGCGCCGAGGCCTTTGACGAAGGTACGACGGGAGGGGCTGTGGGGCATGAATGGGCCTCAGGCAGGGCTTGGGTAGAGGCCTTGTCGCGATCGGGCGCGCCTTTCGAAGCCGCGGGCTTGCCTGCGAACGGGCCATGGAATAGCCCGATGATCCACCGCCATCCCTGTCAGCCAGCTGAGGCTGTCATTACAGCGCTGTCAGCTTAGGGCCTGCTGCGCAGGCAGGTCACGCATCAGCAACCCGAACTCGAGCGATACCTGTTCGGGAATCGGCAGGTACACCAGGTGCCCGTCGCCTGGCGCCACCTCGATGGCCTGGCCTTGTCGATCACCCAGCCGGTCGAGTTCGAAGTGGTAGTTACCGCGAGGGGTCATCAGTTCGAGGGTGTCACCCAGCGCAAAGCGGTTCTTCACCTTTACCTCGGCCAGCCCGCCGAAACGCAGGCCCGTCAGTTCGCCAACGAACTGCTGGCGCTCCGAAACCGAGTTGCCACGCTGGTAGTTCTGGTATTCGTCGTGCACATGGCGGCGCAGGAAACCTTCGGTGTAGCCGCGCTGGGCCAGGGACTCGAGGTTGTCCATCAGGCTGCGGTCGAAGGGCCGACCGGCGACAGCGTCGTCGATCGCCTGGCGGTAGGACTGCACTGCACGGGCGCAGTAGAAGTGCGACTTGGTCCGTCCTTCGATCTTCAGCGAGTGCACGCCCATCCGGGTCAGGCGCTCGACGTGCTGTACGGCGCGCAGGTCCTTGGCGTTCATGATGTAGGTGCCGTGTTCGTCCTCGAATGCGGGCATCTCTTCACCGGGGCGATTGCCCTCCTGCAGCAGGAACACCTGGTCGGTTGGGGCGCCAATGCCCAAGTTCGGTTCGCACTCGCGCACGATCTCGCCGGTGGCGTTTTCCCCTGCCGGGGTCGCCTGGTACTTCCAGCGACAGGCGTTGGTGCAGCTACCCTGGTTGGCGTCGCGCTTGTTCAGGTAGCCCGACAACAGGCAGCGCCCGGAGTAGGCCATGCACAGTGCGCCGTGGACGAAGACCTCCAGCTCCATGTCAGGCACCTGTTGGCGGATTTCCTCGATTTCTTCCAGCGACAGCTCGCGCGACAGAATCACCCGGCTCAGGCCCAGTTGCTGCCAGAACTGCACGCTGGCCCAGTTCACGGTGTTGGCCTGCACCGACAGGTGCACGGGCATCTGCGGGAAATGCTGGCGCACCAGCATGATCAGCCCCGGATCGGACATGATCAACGCATCGGGCGCCATCTCGATCACGGGCGCCAGGTCCTTGAGGAAGGTCTTGAGCTTGGCATTGTGCGGCGCGATGTTGACCACCACGTAGAAGCGCTTGCCCAGGGCGTGGGCTTCCTGGATGCCCTGGGCCAGGTTGGCGTGGTCGAATTCGTTGTTGCGCACCCGCAGGCTGTAGCGTGGCTGGCCGGCGTAGACCGCGTCGGCGCCATAGGCGAAGGCGTAGCGCAGGGTCTTCAGGGAGCCGGCAGGGGCCAGCAGTTCGGGCTTGGCGAGAAGGTTCATGGGTGCACCAGGGCAAAAGGTGCGGATGCTAAGGCGCGGCTGGCGAAGCAGTGTTGATCTGGGTCAAACGGCGTTGATGGCACTTTTGCCGCTTCGCTACGCACTAACGTCCAGGACAATCGAGGAATGCCCATGAATCAAACCGCTCTCCAGAATAGAGCCCTGGCCGTATTGCTGGCGCTGGTCACCGTCGCCTTCGTCTGGATCCTGTTGCCTTACTACGGCGCCATCTTCTGGGCCGTGATCCTCGGCATCCTGTTCGCGCCGTTGCAACGCAACCTGCTGCTGCGTTTCAACCGGCGGCGCAACCTGGCAGCCGGGGCCACCTTGGCCACCTGCCTGATGATTGCGATCCTGCCGGTGATCATCATCAGTGCCCTGCTGGTGCAGGAGGGCGCCACCCTGTACCAGCGCATTGAAAGCGGCCAGCTGGATATCGCCGGCTACATCGAGCGCGGCAAGGACATGCTGCCGCACTTCGTCCAGAACGGTCTGGACCGCATGGGCATGGGCAACCTCGATGGCCTGCGCGACAAGATCACCAAGTGGGCGACACAGGGCAGTCAGTTTCTGGCCGGGCAGGCATTCAGCTTCGGCCAGGGCACCTTCGACTTCCTGGTGAGTTTCGGCATCATGCTCTACCTGCTGTACTTCTTTTTGCGTGAGGGGCCGGAGCTGGCGCGCAAGGTGCGCCAGGCCGTGCCGCTACCCGAGCAGCAGAAGCGCCGCTTGCAGCTGAAGTTCAACCGGGTGGTGCGGGCTACGGTGAAGGGCAACCTGTTGGTGGCGATCACCCAGGGGGCTCTTGGCGGTTTGATTTTCTGGGTGCTGGATATTCCCAGTGCGCTGGTGTGGGCGGTGCTGATGGCGTTTTTGTCGCTGTTGCCTGCGGTGGGGGCCGGGATCGTCTGGGGGCCGGTCGCAGTGTATTTCCTGCTGACCGGCGCTATTTGGCAAGGCATCGTGCTGACGGCGTTCGGCGTGCTGGTGATCGGGCTGGTGGACAACCTGTTGCGCCCGATCCTGGTGGGCAAGGATACGCGCATGCCCGACTACCTGATCCTGGTGTCGACCCTGGGCGGTCTGGCGGTGTTCGGCCTCAACGGTTTCGTGATCGGGCCGCTGATCGCCGCGTTGTTCATCTCCAGCTGGACGATCTTCACCGAGAGCACGCCACAGGTGCAGTTGCCGTGAGGCTGTTCAGTCACGCTCCAGGATGAAGAACTGAAACAGCGCCTGGGTATCAGGGCAGGCGGCGATCGTACCGGTGACCTTCAGGCCCAGACGCTTGGCTTCGGGCTCGATGGCGACCAACACCGGGGTATGGCCGAAGACGATGATTACACCGGCTCGTCGCACACGTCGGCTCAATGCCTGTAAGAGGCGGGTGGCCTGCTGGCGGAGCATGACCTCGGCATTCAGGAAGCGCAGGATCAGCACGTCGCAACTGTCGGCGGCGGCCGAATCAGTGGCGTCGGCAATGTCGAACTTCAGGTTGGGCAGTCGCTGATGCATGCGGGCATGGGCGATCATGGCAGGGGATACGTCGCTGCCCAGGCACTGCGCGTCGGGCAGCCCTTGTGCGAGCGTTGCGATGAAGGTGCCGGTCGAGCAGGCGGGGTCGTGTATCACGGCGCCGGGAGCAAGGCGCTTTTTCAGTGTCGCCAGGCAGTGCTCGCGAAAATGCCGTTCCTGTGCGTCCAGGCGCCGAGCTAGCTGCGGGGTGTCATTCCAGAATGATGCAGGTGCTACTAGCTCTTGGCCCTGTTCGTCCACGACCGGAAAGGGGAAGTGGATGCTGGTGTCGTTGCTGCGCCGGGCCTGGGCGAACACCTGGTGTTTTTCGTCGGTGGACAGCGTCCGATAGTGCATCTGCAGGCGGTTGCCACACTGTCGGGTTCTGAGCAGCGGCCCCAGCAACATGGCCGGTGTCAGTCGGCTTCCCAACTGCCCCTGTTCATCCAGCAGCTTGCGCCCCAGGTATTCGAGGTTTTGCAGGCGGAGTATGAACAGGTTGTTCAGACCATGGCCAACAGGTTCTTCCAGCGTTGCGACCCCGCCTGGAGTATGGGCGCGCGAGGGCAGGTGCCGGGCCAGCCAGCGTTCGTGTCGGGCGTGTTCTGGTTGCATGGCGACCCCTCAAGGTTGCTGACTTCGGTGGGCGAGGCCCCTGGGCCCGGGGCAGACGACATTCCCGCTGCAGACGAGGTGGAAACGTTCGAGTCCGGGAACCACGACGTTCACCAGGCTGATGCCTTCGTGGCCTTGGAACAGCTGGCAGATACCGGCTTGCCTGCCATGGCGTTGAAGGTCTGCGTACAGATATCGCAGCTGTTGACGCACACTGCATCGAGGGCCTGGGTCAGGCAGCGCCACCGTGTGTCCTGCTTTTTCCAGCAGTACGTCGAGGTCGAACTGCAGGCACGATTGCAGGCGAGGAAAAGGCCGCAGCAGGCGTTCGGCCAGTTTCAGCTCATCCAGCGCACCGGGGGGGCGACTGTTGAGCTGTACCTGAACCAGTTCGGTGACCGCGCGGCGCACGGCATGCCAGGGGTCGAGCGAGGCGCCTGCGCCGAACAGCGCGCCATGCAGGCGTGATGCTTGCGACATGCGCAGTGCCAGATAGGTGCTGCTGGCAAACTCGCTGCTGATGTCCAGAACACCAATTGGCGCTTCCAGGCAGTCCTCGGCATGCTGCCAGATGCGTCCGAGCTCGGTGTGCGTGCCGGGTTTGCTTATCCAGCGCAAGGGGGAGGGTTGTCTGTAGTAGTAATGACGCAGGAAGAACAGCGACAGCGCATCGCGTTCGATGCTCTGGTTCAACGCATGCAGTATGGCTTCCTGGAGGGTTGCGCCGATGGCTGACCCATCATTGCTGCTGTAGCGTCGGAGCCCACGAAGGTCGAAGGTTTCGCCGGCAGCCGGGTGATCGGCGTAATCCGGCCGCGTGAGGCACAATGGATAGTCGAACAGCCATTGGCCGTCCAGGTCGTGGTAAGCCTGGCACGCCAGTTTCTCGTGGGGCTGTGCCGCAAGCCAGGGTTGCAGCATGTCATCTTGCAGGGTAGGCATTCGGGCCAAGTCGCTGGCCTCGTTGAGGTGATCATTACGGGTAAGGTGATCATCGAGAAAGTGCTCCAGTGCCTCGAAGCGTGCGCCGACCCGAGCTTCTTGCTCCAGGCCTTTTCCGCAGCCTTGGCTGGTAGCCCCGGTCTGTGAGCTGAGGCCTATGCGGGCCGAGCCGACCCATGTGCCTTCCCAGTGCTCTTCAACGTTCAGCGCCAGTTGTGCGAGTTGTTCATCGATGCGTTGCCTTGCCGTTGCCAGGGGGAGTTCACGTTCAGCCACGTACGTCATATGCATGCTGACTCCTGGGAGCAAGGCGGCTTGAGGGCCGCCTTGCAGGCTGGATTATTCGCGTTCGAGCTCGACGTGCTCGTGCTCGGCCAGTTGCATTGCGTCTGCGTGCTCGGTAGTCAGTTCGCCAGCCGCCTGATCAACCACGACCTCTGCTTCCAACTCGTTCAGTTTGTTGCTCATGCCACGATAAATGTATCCCATGGTGAAACTCCTTCTTGAACTCTGAGGGTTGTTGGCGGCGTTCTAAGGCCGCCGACGCAGTGTTCGTCAACAAGACGGTCTACGGAAAGGGAGGGTGCGCGGAGAGCCGTGTTAATGAAATGTGCGGTCACGGTTATGGCAGTTGACTGCATGCTTTCGCAGATCAATCCGCCCACACAGAGGGCTCAGGAGAAAGGAGGCGAGCTTTTGACAGCGGTCTGAGGGAAGGAATGAAGCAGTACCTTCGCGCAGTGTCTGTAGGCGCTTTCTATTTGAATGGCGATAACTGCTTTTTGGTCATGCTTTCATACTGCCTTCGATGTTTTTTCTGCATGGTCGAAGGCAATATGCTTGGCCGCCAGATGCTTTTGTATTATTTCAGCGTGTAAGAAACACCGATGTAGGCTGCAAAGCCCTCCCCAGGGGTCGAGCGCGCCATGTCGCTACCCTGGTCGTCATAGCCTGGGGTTACCGTGGCCGCATAGCGTTCGCCCGTCAGATTGCGCAGATCGATCCAGGTCTGCCAGTCCTGCTTCGGTGAGTCCCAGCCCAGGCGCGCGCCAAGCAAGGCGTAGTCGTCAGCGTGATAGCTGTTGGCGTAGTCAACCTGCACCTTCGAGGCCATCTGTGTATTCACACCGGCGTAGAAACCGCTGGGCCAGTCGTAGCGCAACTCGGCCTGGTAGTAATGCATCGGGATACCGGGCAGGCGGTTGTCGCCGAAGCGGTCATCGTCGCGGTAATGGAAGTCGCTGAAGGTGTAGGCCTGGCGCAGCGACAGCTTGCCGACGCCCGGCTGTTGCCACAGCGTGCTGTCCAGGCCTGCTTCGACGCCCTGGTGCACAGTGGGGCTGGCGTTGTACTCCTTGAACGGCTGGCCCGGCACGATTTCGACCGCCAGCAGTTCATGGCGCACCTGCGAGTAATACCAGGCCAGGTCACAGCGCCCCAGCACCGACTCGCCACGGGCTCCCAGCTCCAGCGTGGTGGCTGTCTGGTTCTGCATCTCGATGGGTTGCGTCGCGACGGTCGAACTCCAGATCAACGACCAAGGATGCGGTGGCTCGACGGAGCGGCTGAGGTTGCCGTAGACCTGGGTCTGCGGGTCGATGTCGTAACGCAGGCCCAGGCGCGGTGCATAGTCCCAGTCGTGCTGGCTGACCTTACCGCCGTTGGCAGGGAAGGTGACGGCACTTTCGCGGCGGGTGTAGATCATGGCAAGGCCGGTGGTCAGCCACAGGTTCGGCACCAGCTCCAGGTCGTTGCCCAGGTGCAGCACGGTGTCCGAGCCCTGGTAGCTGAAGTCGCGGCTGCGTGGGCCGAACACATCGCCATTGCGCACGAACTGCGAGGCGCCGCTGTTGGGCAGGTGCTTGGTAGTGCGCCAGCCAACGGTGGTCTTGCTCTCGTGGCCGAACAGGGTATCGCGACGCAGGTAGTTGAGCGTGCCGCTGACATCGGTGTAAGCCACTTTCAGGCGCATCGGGCCTTCGCGCAGGTCCATTGGGTAGTCGTGGTAGACCAGCTTGGCCTCCAGACGTGAGTCATCATCGAGGAAGAAGGTGGTCTTGTTGCCCACCCAGGTGCTGCCAGGCTGCGGACGGCTGTCATCGCGGGCGAGATAGGCCGGGTTGGCGGCGCGCGGGTGGTGCTTGATCTGGTCCTTGGTCAGGCGCCCGGCCAGGTCGTTCTCGGTTTCCCGGTAACGCAGGTAGAAGCGTGTTTCCAGATTCGGGTTGAAGCGATAGCCGACGTTGGCGGCGATGCCCTTGGCACTGCCGCTGCTGTGTCGCTGGTAGCCGTCGTACTCGGCGTCGGTCAGCGCCACGTAGTAGTCGAGATTGCCCAGTACCTGGCCAGAGCTGATGTGCCGGCGCTGGTAGCCGTGGCTGCCGGCCTCATAGCGCAGTTGCAGGGGCGCGGCGTCGTGGCCAGTTTGGGTCACGTAGTTGATCGCGCCGCCGAGGGCCAAGGCGCCCTGGTCGAAGCCGTTGGCACCGCGCAGCACCTCGGCACGGCTCAGCCACAAGGGTTCGAACAGCTCGTAGGGCGTACCGCCGGGGCCGGTCAGCGGCAGCCCGTCGAACATCGTGTAGACCCCCGAGCCATGGGCGCCTGGCGCGCGGTTGATACCCGAGCCCCGGATCGACAGCTTGATCCCGTCGTTGCCCGCCGACTGGGCGAATACCCCCGGCTGGTAGGCCAGTACATCCTGGTTGCTGGCCACACGCCCCTGGCCGACGCTGTCCATGTCCACCAGGTTGCTGGCGCCGGGTATCTCACGCAGTCGTTCGGCAGCGGCTTCCTGCTCGGACTGCTGGCGGTCCTGGATCAGCACCTGTTCGAGCTCGATGCGCTCGGCGGCGTGGGAGGCGGTGCCGGCCAGCAGGGCCAGCAGCGAGAGGGGGAGGTTCGGACGCATGGGCAGGGGGTTCCAGATCGGGTGCGGGTGTGTGACGCTGCAACTGTCAGACGAAGCACAGTTGTCGATCTGCAGAGCGCAGCGATGGCTCGTGCGTGTTAGCCTTGAGCGGTTCCTGCCGTTTCGGACGCCCTATGGCCAACCACAAGATCGAAATTCGCCGTCGCAATATCGAGAAAATTCTCCAGGCCGCCGAGCAGGTGTTCGCCGAGCAAGGCTACGGCGTCACTTCCATGGGCGACATCGCCGAGCGCGCGCAGTTGCCGCGTTCCAACCTGCATTACTACTTCAGTACCAAGGATGAGCTCTATCGTGCGGTACTGCAGGACTTGCTGGACGTCTGGAAGCAGGATGCCCTGTGTTTCGAGCGCTTCGAAGACCCACGCGTCGTGCTGACCAGCTATATCCGCGCCAAGATGGGACACTCGCGCTCGCGGCCGCTGGGCTCGAAAGTCTGGGCCGAGGAAATCCTCCACGGCGCGCCGCTGCTGGGCGACAGCCTGGACGATTCGCTGGTGCCCTGGGCGCAGTTGAAGGAAGCCAAGATCCGTCGCTGGGTGGAGGAGGGGCGCATCCTGCCGGTCGAGCCGTCGGCGCTGCTCTACATGATCTGGGCTTCGACCCAGCATTACGCCGATTTCGGTTACCAGGTGGCTTTGTTCAATGACGGCGAGCCGCTGTCGGACATGGCGTTCGAGCGGGCGGTGCAGACGGTGACCAGCGTGATTCTGCGGGGCATCGGGCTGGAGCCTTGAGCCTGCCGGGGTGCCTGACAACCCCGGCGAGGGATCTTGCAGGGTTCAAAATCTGAAGGCCAGCCCAGGTCAGCTCGCTTCACGATAGGGGTTGCGCGGATCCTGGGTCCAGTTCAGGTACGGCTTGCCGGTCTCCTGGGCCACCATGTCGATGCAGTTTTCAACCGGGCAGGTGATCTGGCACAGGTTGCAACCCACGCATTCGGCCTCGATCACGCTGTAGACATGCGTTCCATCGGCCTGCAGGGTGTTGGCGATGGCCTGGTGCGAGGTGTCTTCGCAGGCGATGTGGCAGCGTCCGCAGCCGATGCAGGCATCCTGGTCGATATGCGCTACCGACTTGTAGTTGATGTCCAGGTACTTCCAGTCGGTGGTGTGCGCCACGGCCTGGCCGCGGAAGGCTTCCAGGCTGCGGTGCCCGTGCTGGTCCATCCAGCGCGCCAGGCCATCTTTCATGTCTTCGACGATGCGAAAACCGTGCAACATCGCCGCCGTGCACACCTGCACCGCGCCGCTGCCCAGTGCGATGAATTCCGCGGCATCGCGCCAGTTGCCGATACCACCGATGCCGCAGATCGGCAGGCCCCGGGTTTCAGGATCGCGCGCAATCTCGGCGACCATGTTCAGCGCGATCGGTTTGACCGCCGAGCCGCAGTAACCGCCGTGGGTGCTCTGGTCTCCGACGATGGGGTGGGCGACCATGCGGTCCAGGTCGACACTGGTGATCGAGTTGATGGTGTTGATCAGCGACACGGCATCGGCGCCGCCTCGATGTGCGGCGCGGGCCGATTGGCGGATGTCGGTGATGTTGGGCGTGAGCTTGACGATCACCGGCAGCGAGCAGTGCGTTTTGCACCAACGGGTGACCATTTCCACGTATTCCGGCACCTGACCGACCGCCGCGCCCATGCCGCGCTCGGGCATGCCGTGGGGGCAGCCGAAGTTCAGCTCGATGCCATCGGCGCCAGTGGCTTCGACCAGCGGCAGGATGAACTTCCACGATTCCTCCACGCACGGCACCATCAGCGACACCACCAGCGCCCGGTCGGGCCAGTCCTTCTTCACCTGGGTGATTTCACGCAGGTTGATCTCCAGCGAGCGGTCGGTGATCAGCTCGATGTTGTTGATGCCCTGCACCTGACGGTTGGCGCCGAAGTGCGCGGAGTAGCGCGACGACACGTTGACCGCCGCCGGGTCCTCGCCAAGGGTCTTCCAGACCACGCCACCCCAGCCCGCCTCGAAGGCGCGGACTACGTTGTAGGCTTTGTCGGTCGGTGGCGCGGACGCCAGCCAGAAAGGGTTGGGTGCCTTGATACCGGCGAATTCGATGGACAGATCGGCCATTTACGCTGCCTCCACATTGAGCATGAGTTGGGCATGGATGGCTTCGGCGGCCAGCTTGCCATGTTGCACGGCCTGGACGGTGAGGTCCTGGCCCAGGGCGGTGCAGTCGCCACCGGCATAGATGCCGGGCAGGCTGGTGCGCATCTGCTCGTCGACGCGGATACGTTCGCCATCGCGCGCCAGTTGCGCCGCTACCGGGTCCTTGAGCGCTGTGTCATCGAAGCATTGGCCGATGGCCTTGAAGATCGCGTCGGCGGGCAGCTCGAAGGTTTCGCCGGTATCGGCCAGTTTGCCTTCGACCTGTTCGGTGCGTACGAAACGCATCCCTTTCACGCGGCCCTGGTCGTCCAGCAGCACAGCATCGGGCCGTGCCCAGGTGTGCAGGCGCACCTGGTTGGCCTTGGCGATGTCCTGCTCGTGGCCGGTGGCGCCCATGTCGGCGGCACCGCGGCGATACACCAGGTTGACGTCGCGCGCACCCAGGCGGCTCATCTGCACTGCCATGTCGATGGCGGTGTTGCCCGCGCCGATCACCAGGCAGCGGTCGGCCAGCGGCAGTTGGCTGAGGTCTTCGGCCTGGCGCAGTTCACGGATATAGTCGGTGGCGGCCAGCACCCCAGGGGCCTCCTCGTCAGGCAGGCCGAGCTGGCGCACGGCATTCAGGCCAAGGCCCAGGAACACCGCGTCGTACTGGTCACGCAATTCGCCCAGGGTGAGGTTGTCGCCCAGGCGTTGGCCATGGCGGATCTCGATGCCACCGATGCCGAGCAGGAAATCCACCTCACGCTGGGCATAGTCGTCCACCAGCTTGTAGCGCGCGATGCCGTACTCGTTGAGGCCGCCAGCCTTTTGCTGTGCCTCGAAGACCACCACGTCATGACCATGCAAGGCCAGGCGGTGCGCACAGGACAGCCCGGCGGGGCCGGCCCCGACCACGGCGATGCGTTTGCCGGTGCTGGGCGAGCGTTTGAACGGGTGCTCGCTGAAACCGGCGTTGTCCAGGGCGTAGCGTTGCAACTGGCCGATCAGCACCGGCGCGCACTCCTGGGCGTTGTTGCGCACGCACGCCTGCTGGCAGAGGATTTCGGTCGGGCACACGCGGGCGCAGCTGCCACCGAGGATGTTCGCCGACAGGATCCGCTCGGCGGCGCCCTGCAGGTTTTCATCACTGATGCGGTGGATGAATGAAGGGATGTCGATTTCGCTCGGGCATGCATTTACACAGGGGGCGTCGTAGCAGTACAGGCAGCGCGCGCTTTCCACGGCGGCCTGGCGTGCGGTGAGGGGTGGGGCGAGGTCGGTGAAGGCGTCGGCGAGCTGCTCGGCGCTGGCCCTCGGGCGCGGCAAGTGGTTCAGGGTGTCGATCACAGTTGTAGCCTCTCTCTTTTTTATGGGTACAGGCGGCGGTTACTCGCCCGTCCGTTCTGGGATGGCAGTCAACAGGTGTGTCTGGATTGTTATTGCCGGAGGCGCTGCGGCCCCCGGCTGTTATGGGCTGCTCAGCGGCTGACCGGTATCGGCCGCTGCTGCTCGGCCCGTCGCCCGAGGACCTCGTACACCGAGGGGTAGGCGGGCCTTTCCACATAGCGCCCCGCGCCCGGCTCGGCGCGCAGGTCGCCATCGGCCCAGAGCACTCGCCCCTGGCTGATGGTGTGGCTGGGAATGCCGCGCACCGTGCGACCTTCGAAGATGTTGAAGTCGACCTTCTGGTGATGGGTGCTGGCAGAAATCGTGCGTGTGCCCTGCGGATCCCAGAGCACCAGGTCGGCGTCGGCACCCACGCGGATGGCGCCTTTGCGTGGGAACAGGTTGAAGATCTTGGCCGTATTGGTCGAGGTCAGTGCCACGAACTCATGCATCGACAGGCGCCCGCTGTTCACGCCAGCGTCCCACAACACCGCCATGCGGTCCTCGATGCCGGCGGTGCCGTTGGGGATGCGGCTGAAATCATCGCGGCCCATGGCTTTCTGCTCGGCGCAGAAGCAGCAGTGGTCGGTGGCGGTGGTGTGCAGGTTGCCCGATTGCAAGCCGCGCCACAGGGCTTCCTGGTGTTCGCGCGGACGGAATGGCGGACTCATCACATAGCCGGCAGCGGTGGACCAGTCGGGGTTGCGATAGACGCTGTCGTCGATCAGCAGGTGCCCGGGCAGTACTTCGCCATACACCGGCTGGCCCTTGGCCCGAGCGTAGGTGATCTCATCCAGCGCTTCTTTGCTCGAGATGTGCACCAGGTACAGCGGTGTGCCCAGCGTTTCGGCAATACGGATGGCGCGGCTGGCCGCCTCGCCCTCGACCTGCGCCGGACGCGACAGCGGATGGGCCTCGGGGCCGGTGATGCCCTGGGCCAGCAGTTTCTTCTGCAGGTGGAACACCAGCTCGCCGTTCTCCGCATGCACGGTCGGTACCGCGCCCAGTTGCAGGCAGCGCTCGAAGCTGGCGACCAAGGTGTCGTCGGCGGCCATGATCGCGTTCTTGTAGGCCATGAAGTGCTTGAAACTGTTCACGCCGTGGTGGGCGACAAGTTCGCCCATTTCCTCGGCGACCTGCTCGCTCCACCAGGTGATTGCGACGTGAAAGCCATAGTCGCTGGCCGACTTCTGCGCCCAGCCGCGCCAGGTGTGGAAGGCCTCCAGCAACGACTGCTGCGGGTTGGGGATGACGAAGTCGATGATCGAGGTGGTGCCGCCGGCCAGGCCTGCGGCGGTGCCGCTGAAGAAGTCCTCGCTGGCCACGGTGCCCATGAATGGCAACTGCATGTGAGTGTGCGGGTCGATGCCGCCGGGCATCAAGTATTGGCCGCTGCCGTCCAGGACCTGGCAACCGCTGGGCACTTCGAGGTCTTTGCCAATGGCGCGGATCAGGCCATCGGCACACAGGACATCGGCGGGATAGCTTTCTTCGTGGGTAACCACGGTGGCGCCACGGATCAACAGGGACATACCGTCTTCCTCGCAGGCTGACCGGTCGTTTTGCCGGTTCTTGAAATTGTTTTTTGCCAGCGGTTGGAGGTTGCGTTGCAATCCTGTCAGTGCTGACAAGATTGGAATCTAGATGCTGATCAAGGATTGATCAAGAAAAAATTTTATGAGTTTACATATTCAGTAAATAATTGAAATTTAAGGTTTTTTTGAATAAATCACCAAAATGGACAGGCTGCTCACCATTTTGACGCACTTGACAAGAAGCAGATTTGGTCAAGATTTTCCATGCGAAATCAGCCGTTTGAAACCTGGCTTGCCGGCGCGAACCACGCCGCGCAAAAACCAGGCTGCACCAGATTGAAACCCGGTGCGCAGGCCAGGGCAGGCCTCCACCAGCAAAACGTCAGGGCAGGGCATGACCGTACCTTTCCCTGGCGCAACTCAATGCCTTGCAAATCAGTGAATTACCTCCAGTCGGCGGTAGCCGGCAGGGTTGGCCCGGGCCAATCCGGCATGCAATTTGAGTGCGGCCACAACCGCCAGGCCGGACCGGAGGTGCAGTACAGGTGAGATGTGTAACTCCGGCCATCGATTCAGCCGATGAGCGAATAACTAGAACAATCTGGAGAAGGCCCCATGCAACAGAGCAGATCGCAAGTGATCGAGCAGCACGGGCTGTACGAGCTGTCCGAAGGCACTGACGTCCTCGACAGCCCTCGCTACAACCACGACATCGCTCCGACCAAGGTGCACCAGCGTACCTGGAACAAATGGCACATCACCGCCTTGTGGGTCGGCATGTCCATCTGCGTCCCCACCTACACCCTCGGCGGGGTACTGACCGCCTACTTCGGCCTGAGCGTCGGCGAGGCGCTGCTGGCGATCTTGCTGGCCAACCTCATCGTGCTGATTCCGCTGACCCTCAACGCTTTTCCCGGCACCAAGTACGGCATTCCCTTTCCGGTACTGCTACGCGCTTCGTTCGGCATCCTCGGCTCCAATGTGCCGTGCCTGATCCGCGCGGTGGTGGCGTGCGGCTGGTTCGGTATCCAGACGATGTTCGGCGGTCTTGCCATCCACCTGTTTTTGGGTTCGCTGTTCGATGGCTGGAAGAGCCTGGCCGGAACCGGCGAGGTGATCGGTTTCATGCTGTTCTGGCTGCTCAACCTTTGGGTGGTGCTGCGCGGCTCGGAGTCGATCAAGTGGCTGGAAACCCTGTCGGCACCGCTGCTGGTGGCGGTGGGCGTCGGCCTGCTGTTCTGGGCGCTGCCGCACATGTCGATGAGCGAACTGCTGGCCCAGCCGCCCAAGCGCCCGGAAGGCGCCAGCGTGATCGGCTATTTCTGCGCGGGGCTGACGGCGATGGTCGGGTTCTGGGCCACGCTGTCGCTGAACATTCCCGACTTCAGCCGCTACGCCAGAAGCCAGAAGGACCAGATTCTCGGGCAGATCTTTGGCCTGCCACTGACCATGTTCCTGTTCGCAGCCCTGGGTGTGGTCATGACCGCCGCCTCGGCATCGCTGGTGGGGGAAACGGTGTCGGACCCGGTGAACCTGATCGGACGTATCCAGAGCCCGGGCTGGGTGGCGCTGGCCATGGCGCTGATCATCATCGCCACGCTGTCGACCAACACGGCGGCGAACATCGTCTCACCGACCAATGACTTCCAGAACATCGCCCCGCGCCTGATCGGGCGCAGCCGTGCGGTGTGGCTGACCGGTTTCATCGGTTTGGCGCTGATGGGCCACGAACTGCTGAAAAAGCTTGGCTGGATCGTTTCCGACCTGAGCCTCGAGAGTGTCTATTCCAACTGGCTACTGGGCTATTCGAGCCTGCTCGGGCCGATTGCCGGGATCATGGTGGTGGACTACTTCCTGATCCGCCGCCAGCAACTGGACCTTGCCGGGTTGTACCGCGATGACGTGTACCCGGCCTGGAACTGGGTCGGGTTCCTGGCGTTCGCGGTGCCGGTGGCGCTGACCGTAATGTCGATCGGCAACAGCCGCTTCAGCTGGTTCTACGACTATGGCTGGTTTACCGGTTCGCTGCTGGGGGCGGGGCTGTACTACGTCCTGGGCCGCGTCGCGGTGCGTGGAACGGCGCGCCTGGCCAAACCATCACCCTGAATCTGGCTGGCCGCTACAGCCGAATCACCAGAACAAGAAATCGCCTGAGGAGAGTCCCGATGAAACCGATCAAGGAAGTGCTGCACTCCACCGACCACCATGTCGACAGCGCGCGCCTGTGGCAATCGCTGATGGACCTCGCGCGCCTGGGCGCCACGCCCAAGGGCGGGGTCTGCCGATTGGCACTGACCGACCTGGACCGCCAGGCCCGCGACCTGTTCCGGCAGTGGTGCGAGGCCGCAGGTTGTAGCGTCAGCGTCGATGCGATCGGCAACATGTTCGCCCGGCGTCCCGGACGCAACCCCAAGCTGCCACCGGTGATGACCGGCAGCCACATCGACACGCAGCCTACTGGCGGCAAGTTCGATGGCTGCTTCGGGGTGATGGCAGGCCTGGAGGTGATCCGCACCCTGAATGACCTCGGCGTGGAAACCGAAGCGCCGCTGGAGGTGGTGGTGTGGACCAACGAGGAAGGCTCGCGTTTCCCGCCGTGCATGATGGGATCAGGGGTGTTCGCCGGCAAGTTCACCCTCGAAGAGACGCTGGCCAAGCGCGATGCCCAAGGGACCAGCGTCGGTGAGGCGCTGCAGGCCATCGGCTATGCCGGCCCGAGGGCCGTGCAGGGGCATCCGGTCGGGGCGTATTTCGAGGCGCATATCGAGCAGGGGCCGATTCTGGAGGATCAAGGCAAGACCATCGGCGTGGTGCTCGGCGCCCTCGGCCAGAAGTGGTTCGACCTGAGCCTGCGCGGCGTCGAGGCGCACGCCGGGCCGACGCCGATGCACCTGCGCAAGGATGCCCTGGTCGGCGCGGCGGTAGTGGTCGCGGCAGTCAACCGCACGGCACTGGCGCATCAGCCCCATGCCTGCGGCACGGTCGGTTGCCTGCAGGCGTATCCGGGGTCGCGCAATGTGATTCCGGGTGAGGTACGCATGACCCTGGACTTCCGTCACCTTGAAGGGGATCGGCTCGATTCGATGATCGCCGAGGTGCGTGAGGTGATCGACAGCACATGTGCCAAACACGGGCTGAGTTTCGAGCTGACGCCAACGGCGGACTTCCCGGCGCTGTACTTCGACCGTAACTGTGTCGATGCCGTGCGTGAGTCGGCCAAGAGCCTTGGCTTGGCGCACATGGATATCGTCAGCGGGGCAGGGCACGATGCGATCTTCCTGGCCGAGCTGGGCCCGGCAGGCATGATTTTCGTGCCGTGCGAGAACGGCATCAGCCACAATGAGATCGAGAACGCCACGCCCGAGGATCTGGCGGCGGGTTGTGCAGTGTTGCTGCGGGCGATGCTGGCAGCGTCGGAGGCCATTGCCCAAGGGCGATTGGCGGCCTGACTGCGAGCGGTGCCTGGCATCGGCTCAGCCGGTGTCAGGCATTGGACATGCCCCTTGCCGACGTGACCGTGCTGGCCGGGCGCTGGGCGTTGCACAAGCGCGGCGATTACTGACGCCCGGCCTTCCTGGTTCAGATCACGCCGCAGGCCACGCGGTCGCCGCCACCGCCCAGGGGCATGGGCATGTCGGCGTGGTTGTCGCCACCGGCATGGATCATCAAGGCGTGGCCCTTGATTTCGGAAATCGTCTTCAGGCGCGGCGCCAGGACCGGATAGGTGGAGGTGCCGTCGGCGCTCACATAGAGTGCCGGCAGGTCGCCCAGATGGCCATCGCCATAGGGGCCCAGGTGCTTGCCGGTCTTGGCCGGGTCGAAGTGACCGCCAGCAGCCAGTGCCGCCACGGCCTTGCCATCTTTCATGCCGGGCGCACAGCTGCCGTTCTCGTGCACGTGGAAGCCATGCACGCCTGCGGGCAGGTTGTTCAGTTTGGGGGTGAAGACCAGCCCGTAGGCCGATTCGCTGATGCTGACCTGGCCGATGGGTTGTGCTTTGCCATCGGCGCTGACCAGATTGACCGGTACATCAAGGGTCGCGGCGTGGGCGCCGATGGACAGGGTGCCCAGCAGGGCGAGCCAGAGGTGTCGTTTCATGTTTGCCTCTTCAATTCAATGACAGGAAAGAGCCTTGGCGGGAACCTGAAAGTTGTTCCGGCGGGAGCGAGAATAAGAAGGGCGGCGCGCGAGTGTCCAACTAAAATTGGTAATTAAAAAAAACAGGAAAATCTATGGAATAAACGACGCAAGACAAGTGTTATGGGGGCTATATCGTCAAGAAGTGCTGTTTCATGAAACAAGGGCGATAAATAACAAGATGAGTTCCCTTCACTTGTAAAAATAATTCGTCCGGCGCACTGTATGAAAAAACATCAAGCCGGAAGTTGCGCAGCAGTTTCCCTTTAGGGCGTATGCAGGTGCCAGGCAACGCACGCGAAGGTTCAGGTGCGCAGCAGGTCGCGGCCAGGCGCCGAGGGCTTGGGGCTGTCGTTGAGCAGTGTGCCAATCGTTTGCCTGGCGCGGAACAGCCGACTCATGACCGTGCCGATAGGCACCTCCAGGATTTCGGCGGCCTCCTTGTAGCTGAAGCGCTCCACGGCCACCAGCAGCATCACTTCGCGCTGGCCATCGGGCAGGCTGTTCACCGCCGTGAGGATCTGCTGGTGCATCAGATCGGTTTCCGGGGTGGGCGCGGCCGGGTCGGTCACCGACTCGATGACGCTGTCGTTCCACTCCGAGCGCGAGCGCACCTCGTTGATCCAGGTGGTGTGGACGATGGCAAACATCCAGCTCAGCGGCGCAGTGTCCGGTCGCAACTGGTGGGTGCGTTCGAGGGCGCTCCCCCCGGTTCCAGACAGCCTGGTGCGCAACGTCGATGCACTGATCGCGCAGCACGCCGCCCCGGCCAGCGCTGCCCCGTCTGTTCGGTCGCCCCCGGTTCGGTTGGCTGGCCGTGGCCTTCGCCACCGGCGCGGTGTGTTACGGCCTGGTGCTGCAGGCCGGCTTCATCGGCGAAGCGCTGAACACCGACCGCGCGCTGCAGGCCCCCAGCGTGGCCCAGGTACAGGCCTCGCCCTGGGTGATGCAGGCTGCCAGCTACCAGCAGTTGTACACCCGCGACACGGTCAACTACGTCACCCCTGACACCGACGATGTGCGCAAGACCCTTGCCGACATCCGCCAGATCGATGGCCTCGAGCTGCGTGTGCCAGACCTCAGTGCCGCTGGCCTGACCTTCAAGCGCGTGCAGCGCCTGCGCTTCAACAACAAGGCGCTGATCCAGTTGGTGTACCTGCCGCAGCAGGGCGATCCGGTAGCCCTGTGCGTGATGAAGGAGCCCAAGCCCGACCAGTCCATGGTCCAGTTGAACGTCGCGGGCATGGATGTTGTGGTCTGGCGTCAGTCTCAGCTAGGCTACGCGCTGATCGGCGCCCCGGACGGCGTCGACCTCGATGCCGTGGCCCGCGTGGTCGCGGACCGCAGTTCAGGCCAGTTGTATACGGCCAATGCCAGCCTGCCATCGCTGTTGTGGTTCACCGGTATCCGCCAATAAGGCCCCTGGGGGTGGGCGACCGGATTCTTGGATCGCCTGAATGCCCGCACAGTACCGCCACCACTTCCTCGTTGCCTTCTTCCCGACCCTGTTCACCGGCCTTGCCTGTGCGCTGTTCGTCGAGCGCAATAGCTGGACAGCCCCTCCATCACTGTCCTCTGCGGCCGGCGTTGCCCGCGTCGTCGATGCGTTCGAAGCGGTGTCCGGCCCGCAGCCGGGCTTTCACCGCAATCACGCCAAGGGCCTGCGCGCCAGCCGCGAGCGCCTGGGCGCGGAGTGGGAGCAGGCCTACCGCTGCAGCCCGATCTGGCATTTCGCCTTGGCTGCCGGGGTGTGCGGCGAGGTCGCCTGGGCCGGCGTGATGATGCCCAGTGTCGACCGGGTGGGGCGCTATTTTCCCCTGACCCTGGCCTATGGCGGGCCGGACATACCAGTGCTGGAGCGCCTGCGGCGCGACGGCGCGTGGTACGCCGAAGTGGAGCGCCTGGCATTGTCGACCCTGGAGGCGGGATTCGTGCTGGAGCGCTTCGACCGCGACCTCAGCCAGTTGCCCGCTCCATCCCGGCCCGAGCCCGCAAGCATCGCGCCTGCGTGGGGGCAGCCAGCGATGGGCGCGATGTGGCTGACGTTGCCGGAGCAGGACGGGATGGCGCAGGCGGTCGAACAGTGGTTGATGCAACTGGACGGGCTGGCGGGGCAGCGGTCGTTGGCCGGGCATGCCTTGTTCTGGACCGAAGGCGGGCCGCGGGTGGCGCCGACGCTGTTGGTGAGCCGGGGATTGCCGGGGGCGGGGTGGTTCGTTGGCATGTTGGGCGGCGCGGCTTGAGCTTGATACCGACACCGCCGCTCCCACAAGTACGGCGCTGACTCTGGGTTCCGCGCCGCACCTGTGGGAGCGGGCTCGCCCCGCGATCACGGGCAACGCCCGTGCCATGCGCCGCATTGAGGCGCAGCGGGTTGCATCAGCAGCAAGCGGCCACCGCATCAATCTCCACCAGCATGCCATCCAGCGCCAGCCGTGGAACGGGGATCAGGGTGCAGACCGGATGCCCGCTTTCCCAGACCCGATTTGCTTCGCTGACCCATTCACGCAAGCGATGCTCATCATGATCGACGATCAACAAGGTCAGCTTGAACACCTGTTGCAAGCTCGCGCCCTGCGACCGCAGTGCCGTGTCCAAATTGGCGAGTGCCTGCCTGGCCTGCGTGGCAAACTCGGCGGGCAGTCGCCCGTCGACATCCTCGCCACCTTGCCCGGCAATGAACAACAGCCTGGCTCCAGGTGCTACTGCGGCGACGTGGGAGTACCCGTTGCTGCTCGGGTCGTACAGCCCGGGTGGATTGGACAGCGCGAATGCAGGGCGGGAATCTGCGGACATGGGATTGCTCCAGAGAAATGAGCGGGCAGTCTGCAACCTCGAGTCAACTTGAGGTCAAGCGTGTTTGTGGCCGAGAGAAGAAATCTCCTGGACGCAACCCAGTCACTCAATCAGGCGCAAATCCCCCGCCACGATCATGCTGCGCTCGATGCCGTGCATGCACCGCATCGCCTGCTTCGCGGGTAAACCCGCTCCCACGGAGTGGGCGTCGCACTTACGAAACGCGATTTTTCAGTGTCCGAAATGGGTCGAAAGCAGTCACCCGCTACCGCCAGCTTCCCCTCCTAAGGCGGTGGGGAATTTCAGGAATGAGGGTGAGTCGTTGATTGCACGATACCCAACCAAAACCATCAGGGTCAGCTAGAGTTTTGATGAGTACAACGCCGCGAGACAACGATCATGCTAAAACAAGAAGCAGAGAACGTGATTGAGCGTATTCGGGAAGATCTGAAAAGGCACGGTGTGCTGATCGGCTACGATCCCGAGTTTACTACTGCTGAATTCGGGTGCGACCTCGACCATCACGTTGCTCAGGTCAGAGAGGATCCGAACAACCGTGTGTTGCAGATTGCGATACATGACGAAGGGCTCTGGAACCAGCTCCAGCAGGGAAATGTGTATCGGTGTAGCGTCAGTGAATGTCGAGGAAAGCTCTTCGGCATTCCTATTACGATAGAACCCAGAGACGATGAGTCCTACACCATTGAGTACAGGCTCTGAAGTTTCAGGAGGGTAGTCTGCCGTCCAGATTCCCGTCCCGCAGACGAGTCGGCAGATCACCCTCTGTCGGAAGCAAAAAGCCCCCAGCGATTTTCGCAGTGGGCTTGCGTCTATACAGGATGCCAAGCCTCGATCCCATCTGCCCTGATGCCCAGGAACTGCCTGTCGAGCTGGAGTATGGACGGCGCATCAGTTGTTGGCACAGCCATTCCCCACGATTCTGTACTCCATGATATGCCGCTCGCCATTGGAGTCGTCGTAAGTCAGCTGCATCGGCACAACTTCGCAGACATTGGGCACCGGGGTAACAGCCACAACGTGCGCGATATCCAGGTTCTGAGAGTAGCGATAGGGTTCAACCGTCATTGGTGCAGTTCGAGTACCTTGGTCATCGGCCATGGCAACAGAACCAAGGCCGCCTAGGAACAAAACGAGTAAGAGTTTCATGGTGATCACCTGTACTGAGGGCGTAAGAAGGCCTGAGCATCCGATCGGCGCTCAGTCGTCATGAATGTTGGAGATGGCCCGGCGCGGTATGGCGCCGGGCTGAGTTACATCAGAAAGGCTTGGTAGGCAGGTACTTGCCGTCAAGGGTGATCACAGCACGGTGACCACCGTCTGGATCTTCGACCTTCTTGATGTCCAGCTTGAAGTTGATGGCACTAATGATGCCGTCGCCGAACTTCTCGTGGACCAGCGCTTTGAGGGTGGTTCCATACACCGACATCATTTCGTAGAAGCGGTAGATGGTAGGGTCGCTCGGCACCCCGTCGAAGAAGCTGCCGCGGATCGGCATCGATTGCAGCAGTGCGACTTGATCAGCATCGAGATCGAGCTTTTCGCCTACGACCTTCGCGGCGCTTTCAGGCAGCGGATGCTGGCCAAGCAAGGCTGCGGTGACAAAGGCCTCGGACAGGCCCGTACCGTCAACGATTTGCGCAAAGGACAGGTCCTTGCGAGCCTTGGCCTGGATGATGACTTCGGTCAGTTCCTGGCGAGCGGTGCGGGTGGCTTGAGTCTGGATCATGGTGAGTCTCCTGGGTAAGAAAAGGTGCAGATACAGGCTTCAGGCGACGTGCCTGGCCGGCTGGGAAACGGCGTGGACTTCTGGGTTTTGCGCGAGAGACACGAAGGTGCCGGTGCTGCCATCAAAAGCGTCGATACGTCCGGTCTCGATGTCATAGATCCAACCGTGCAGGGTCACGCGGCCTTCTTCGAGCGCCAAGCGCACGGAGGGGTGGGTCTGGATGTTGGCCAACTGCGCGACCACGTTTTCGCGCACCATGGAAGCAACCTTGCTTGGGCCGTCCGCATGCTGACGGGCCTCATTGACTACCTTGGCTGAGTCGGCGTACCGCAACCAACTGGCTACGGCGGGCATGTGATCCAGGCATTTGCAGGTGGCGATGGCGGTCATCGCGCCGCAGTCGGAGTGGCCGCAGATCACGATGTCTGCAACCTTGAGGCCGGCGACCGCGTATTCGACCGACGCCGAAACCCCACCCGGCTCTGGCCCATACGAGGGCACGATATTGCCGGCGTTGCGGATTACAAACAGATCGCCTGGCTCGCGTTGGGTGACCAGTTCAGGCACCAGTCGGCTATCAGAGCAGGAGATGAAGAGAGCCTTTGGCGCTTGCTGATTGGCAAGGTCCTTGAACAGTTTGACCCGCTCCGGAAAGGCGTTTTTTTGAAACTTCAGAAATCCGTCGATGATCGCTTTCATGGTTGCTGTCTCGATGTCGCTGGGTGTGAGACGGAGATTAAGCAGCGCATGACATAAGGTAAAAGTCTCATTTATTATGAGCTGGATCAGATTATCTTATGGGTTTAGGCATGCTCGCTCGCCACATCCAGTATTTCCTGGCCGTTGCAGAACATCTCAGCTTCACGAAGGCCGCAGCAGCGCTGCATGTCTCTCAGCCGGCGCTTTCTCAGCAAGTAAGGCAGTTGGAAGAGAGCCTGGGAGCCCAGTTGTTCGACCGATCAGGCCGCACGACGCGTTTGACTGACGCGGGGGATGTCTACCTTCTCTATGCGCGCCGTGCGTATCAGGAACTGCAGGAAGCCAAAAGGGCTATACATGATGTCAGCGACCTCAGCCGTGGCTCATTGCGTGTTGCCGTAACGCCGACGTTCACGACCTATCTGGTGGGGCCGCTGATCGAGGCATTTCACTCCAGATACCCCAAGATCACCGTCAACCTGAAAGAGATCTCCCAGGAGCGTATCGAGGAGTTGCTGTTGGCGGGAGAGCTGGACGTAGGGATCGCATTTGATGAAATACATGCGCCGGATATCGAAGCCATCCCCTTGCTGAACGAAACGCTTGCTTTGGTCATGAACCGCAGACACCGCCTGGCCGAGGAACGCTCCATTACCTCGCACGGCCTGAGTGCAGAGTCTTTGGTCTTGCTCAGCACAGAGTTTGCCACTCGCGAGCAAATCGACCGCTACTGCCGCAAATATGAGATTCGTCCCAAGGTGCAGATGGAGGCCAATGCCCTCGGCGCGGTGATCGAGATCGTTCGCCGGACGAATCTCTCGACCTTGTTGCCTGCCAGAATTGCGTTGGCCCATGACGACCTTGTAGCCATCACACTGGAGCCGGAGCGCTTGCAGCGACGGGCCGTTCTAATGCGGCGCAAAGACGCCTTTCTGAGTGCGGCGGTGCGTGTCTTCATCGAGCTGGCTAAAGAAATATCCAGCGATCTTGATCAGTGAGGGTTTGCGCGACCGCAGGATGTGCGTGTGCGCAAGTGCAACGATGATGGCCTAGCCGACCTGCGAAGCGGAGACTGGCAGGGGAGGGAAGCCCCTATTGCTTTCTAGCTGCTGACGGCGCACTGATGTGTACTACATAACCTCCAGCAAGCAACTCACCCCAAAATTAGATGGCTTCCTACACGAACGAATCAGATTTTCGCTATTTGATGTAGGCCCTTTCCTAAGCATCCTTGGCCCGCTTTTGCGCCATCGCAGTCACGGCTAGTCTCGCCGGGCCGCTGCTAAATCAGCGGCCAGGTCTGCAAGCCTGTGCGGTATTACGATGGCGCCCACCTCCTGACGTCTTCGGCGTTTCGCCGTAGGTCCGGTTCAATGGTGGCTGCGTGCGGGTGACCTTTGGGTCAACCGGGTTTTTGCCTCGTAATGCCCCGGTCTTGCAGGCCTGCACGTAGCCGCCACCCTTCACCTGCAAGTGAAGAGTGGACGGTCGGACTTCCGCATTACGAGGTGCATATGCTCAAGATCGTCCCCGACCCACCGCACACTACAGAAGCCCCCGACTACCTCGAAGACACCCTGGTCGAAGCCATGGAATACACCCTGTGTGGCCTGGCGGTAGCCAACCAGTCGATCACCTCCCTCCCCAAATCCCCCGCCACGATCATGCTGCTTAGCGTGATGCACGAGCTCGACGCCGTGCGCTCGCTGTTGGAGTGCGCGTTGGCGCAGGTGCAGCTCAAGAGTCGAGCGCGGCCGCTGTCCCTGCATTAGTCCGTACTCATTTCCAAAAGGCTTGCAGGGCCTCTGTGGGAGCGGGCTTGCCCCGCGATCACGGGCAACGCCCGTGCCATATACCGCATCGCCTGCTTCGCGGGTAAACCCGCTCCTACAGGTACCCCGCTGTACTCAAAATCAGCGGAGTACCTGTAGGAGCGGGTTTACCCGCGAAGAGGCCAGCAATGGTTCAGCACAGCCAATTGCCCACACCATCACCGGTGCCCTCGCACACCCACCCCATTCACAGCACCTCGAAGGACTTCCCCATGGACAAGGACTCACCAGACCACCTCGGCAAGCTCGGCTGGACCGTCGGCACCACCACCTGCCTGGAAAGCGAAGCCAAAGGCAAACACCTGTTCCGCGTTGAACCCGGCAACTGTGCCGACCATGCGCTGCAACAGGCTTCGGAACTACTGGCTAGCGCGCGGCGGGCGTCGTTCATCGGGGTGATGGACGACGAACCGGTGCTGGTTTGGGCGGCGCATTACCTCAGCGAGATGGCCAAGGCGTTGATGGATGATGCGCGTAGGGGGATGCATAAAAGCGATTGAGGTGGAGGTTGGGCGATTCAGAGTTGTCCGTTCGGATCTACGGCTACGTCTTCGGATGACAGCTTCCGACCCAAAGCTGCCGTCCGCGAAAGAGCAGCAAGAGGCCTGTAGCGCCTCTCCGCCTCTACTGCTCGACGGGATCATCATGGCGCACTTCGCCACAGGCATGGTCTAGTTCGAAATCACCATCTTGGCTCTGTGTGGCTAGTCCAAGCATGGCTAGAGTGGGCTCCAACGGACACTAACCCACTGCGAGTACCTGCCCATGAACAACCGCCTTGATTACTTCAAGCTGTCTCCCCAAGCGTCCAACAAACTGGTGGAGTTGACCCTGCAACTGAGCAAGAAGCCGTTGATGGTCGATCTTGCCCACCTGATCATGTTGCGGGCTTCGCAGCTCAACGGCTGTGCGTTCTGCGTGGATATGCATGTGAAAGAGGCGAAGATCCATGGCGAGCGCGAGCTGCGTCTTCACCACGTCGCCGTCTGGCGTGAGTCGCAGCTGTTTACGCCCGTAGAGCGAGCGGCGCTGGAGTGGACCGAAGCCCTGACCCAGTTATCGCCTCATGGTATCTCCGACAGCCTCTATGCGCGTGTGCGCGAGCAGTTTTCCGAGCACGATCTGTCGGATCTGTCGTTCCTGATCGTCGCTATCAACGGCTGGAACCGCCTCAACGTAGCTTTCCAGGCCATCCCGGGCTCATCCGATGAACTGTTCGGCCTGAGCAAGGCCAACCTCAACTGAGTAACGTGCTGATCACTGCGCCAAGCTGCTCGCCAGGAGCAGCTGTGGCGCAGTTGGTAAAGCTCAGGAGCAGACCCGACTGACGCTGCGACGAGGCAGCCCAGCGCGACAACGCCTGTACCGACATGCCCCTGCCCAGCAACTGCTCGGCCAGGGCGGTGTCGTTTACGTCCTTCGGCAAACGCAGTACCAGGTGCATGCCGCCCGGCGAGCGCTCCACCTGCATACCCTGCGGCAAACTTCGCTCCAGTGCTTCGATGGTCAATGCTCGTCGCTCGTTGTAGATGCGGCGCATGCGTTGGATATGCCGGGCAAAGTGTCCTTCGGCAACGAACTCCGCCACCATGGCCTGGGTAATTGACGGTGACCCGGCAGCGAACAAGGCCCGGCCGACGCGCTCGAACGCTGCCACCTGCGCCTGCGGCACCACCAGATAAGCCAGGCGAAGGCTGGGAAACAGCACCTTACTGAAGGTCCCGGCATACAGCACGCGCCCATGGCGATCCAAGCTGGCCAGCGCTGGGAGTGGACGGCTGACGTAGCGATACTCGCCGTCGTAGTCGTCCTCGACAATCCACCCCCCGGTGCGGGCAGCCCAATCCAATAGCAGTTGTCGGCGTGGCAACGACAGTGCCATCGAGAGCGGGCTCTGATGCCCCGGTGTCACCATGGCGACCTGCGTAGCCCGGCCACCCGCGATGGCATGCTCTACATTCATGCCATCGGCATCAACCGGCACCGCTTCCAGCTCCAGTCCGAATTGGCGAAGCACCTGGCGCGTGGGGGGATAGCCCGGGTCTTCCACCCAGGCTCGCGCCCCTGGCTGCAACAAGGTGTGCGCGATCAACGTCAGGCTATTGCGCCAACCGCTGGTGATAAACACCTGGTGGGCACCGCAATCGATGCCTCGGGATACCTGAAGATACGAGGCGATGGCGCTGCGCAACGCTGGCAGGCCGTGGGGTGCTGGATAGTCCAGATCTCCCACACGCATCCCGCGTAGATACCGGGCACCCAGACGCGCCCATATCTTGCGCGGAAAAGCATCCAGCGCCGGCACCCCCATCTGGAATGGCAACAGCTGCGGTGGACGCCAGAGCGAATCAGGGGAGTCTTCGATCACCCGGCTGCTGACGGGTGCTGTGCTGGCCGCCAACGCGGGCTTCTGCAGTTCAGGATTGATCACGGTGCCTTTCTGCCCGAGCGCAAGGATGTAGCCCTCGCTGGCTAGCAGTGAATAGGCCAGTTCGACGGTCCCACGGGCCACACCCAGCTCCTTGGCCATGGCGCGCGCCGACGGCAAGCGGTCACCGGCGGACAACGTGCCGGCGGCAATGGCGGCCAGCACGCGGTCGTAGAGTTGGCGATACAGAGGCAGCGCGGACTGCTCTTCCAAGGGGGCGAAAGGCGGTTTTGGCGAAGTCATCATGGACTAGTTCGTATCCCATTTCTTGGCTCAATCAAGTGGGTCAATGGTAGTCCAATATAGCGCCATCACTTACGCATGAGGCCAATCCCATGACATCTACGTTGACCAACTTCATACCCAGCGTGCTCGACCTGGCCGACACGGCCCTGCGTCCCCTGGACAACATCCATGACCTGTGCGGCGCATTCCCGGTAATGCAGCAATTGCGCCCTCATCTGACCAGCGAAGCCGACTTCACCAGCCGCATCGAGCGTATGCGTGTTGAAGGCTATCACCTCATTGGCGCGTATGACTCAGGCGTCCTTGTGGCATTGGCTGGTTACCGCCTACAGGAAAACCTGGTCTACGGCGCATTCCTGTATGTCGATGACCTTGTCACCGCCGAGGCTCATCGGGGTGGCCAGTGGGGGGCGCGCTTGTTGCAAGCCTTGGAGCGACTGGCCCGCGCCAGCGGCTGTGCGCGCCTGGTGCTCGACACAGGTTTGGCCAACGCCCGAGCGCAACGTTTCTACTTCCGTGAAGGCCTGTTGACTGGGGCAATGCGCTTTCAAAAACAGTTCGATACGCCATAACCCGCACACATCCAAGGAGGCAAACATCATGACATCGTCCCGACCGCTACTTGCTCCTTTGCGCGTTCTTCGCCTGGTCGCCAGCCCCAACGCAAACCATTCGGAAAGTCTGAAGCTGTCCCAGCAGATCCTGTTTGGCTTGGCCACCGTGGCCGGCAGAAGGGGTATCCAGTTGACCGATCTAGATCTCAACGCCTTGGCACCCGTCGATGCGCCTTACGCCCAGGCATTAGCCAATCAGCGCATAGTCGCGGTAAGCGGGCGGGACAGTACGTTGAGCCGTTCCAACGAATTGATCGACCAACTGCAAGCATGCGACGTACTGCTGATTGCCACGCCGATGCACAACTACAGCGTGCCCGCCCCACTCAAGATGTGGATCGACCAGGTGGTACGCGTGGGTAAAACCTTTGTTGGCACCGCCAAAGGTAAAGTCGGAAAGCTGACGGATCGTCCGGTCTACGTCGCAATCGCTAGCGGGGGCCACATCAGCGGTCCACAGGCCCGTCAACCGGACTTTCTGCGCCCCTACCTGTCGGCCGTCCTCGCCACCATTGGTCTCACTCAGGTGCATTATTTCACCGTTGAGGGTACCGCAAAGGGGGGGGAGTCACTGAGTACTGGAAGGGCAACAGGGTACGGTGATGTGCAGGCGTTCTTTGGTAGGCATAGCTGTCGAGTAGGTCAAGTCTAAAGTCCGCTTCAAGGCCGACATCTACTCCAAGCGCTTAGGTTTGCATCTCAACTGGGCCGTATGCGAACAAGCGGCCACGCTCTTCATCGCTCATACAAAGGAAAAAATCATGAATCGTCTCAATTGGTTTGAAGCTTCGCCTGGTGCAGCTAAGGCCCTCGGCGGCCTGCATCATTTCGTGACCACCGCGACAAATTTGCCAGCCTCGCTGATCCACCTCGTGTTTCTCAGGGTGTCTCAAATCAACGGCTGCGCTCATTGCATTGATCTTCACTCACGCGATCTGATCAAAGCAGGTATGTCAGTGGACAAGGTGCTGTTAGTGCCGGTATGGCATGAAGCGCAATATTTGTTCTCGGATCAGGAGCGCTCAGCACTGGCTTGGGCGGAAGAAGTCACCAGGGTAAGCGAGACACAGGTATCCGACGAAGCTTATGCAGCCGCATCGGCGATGTTTGCAGAAAAGGATCTTGTTGACCTGACAGCGGCCATTGCCGCGATGAATGCGTTCAACCGTATGGGCGTCAGCTTCCGACTCAAACCTGCGGCTAGGGCTTGATGACCTAGTGACTCGGCCTGGAGAGGTAGTACTTCGGAGATGGCACATCGCTTGTATCGCGTACCGTCTGATTCAGGCCAATTGCTGCCCTTTCCGAACGACCGCTATGGCTCGGATACGGTCGTTCGCTAATGAACAGCCTTGGGGGCCCAACTCGGCCCCAGGTAACGCACCATTTTCGATAATGCCAGCAATCCTGTGAGGCCAGCCCCTACCATCTCTCACTCAAACTTCACCAACACCACCGTAGCGTTATCCCGCCCGCCATACTCCGCCGCCAACCGAATCAACCGCTGACTACTCCCCTCCAGACTCTCCCGCCCGGCGCCCTCCAGCACCCGCGCCATCTCATGATGCGGCACACACCCATGAACCCCATCACTGCACAGCATCAGCAAGTCCTCCGCCTGCACCACCTGCACCCACACCTGCGGCTCCACCCGCGGCGCTGGTCCGATCGCCTGCAACAGCACGTTGCGCGCCGGCAGCCGATCGAAATGCCCGGCATCCAGCGCCTGCTGGTACCAGGTCTGGTCGCGACTCAACTGCTCCAGCTCACCGTGGCGATAGCGATACAGGCGACTGTCACCCACATGAAACGCCAACAACGGCCCGCCGGCCTGGGGGCGCCAGATGCCGGTGAGGGTGGTGCCCATGCCGCGCCCCTCGCTGAGCTGACGGGTGTGGTTGTGCGCGTACAAGCGGGTGTTGACCGCTTCGAGCGCCTCGTGCAGCGCGCCCAGGGCCTGCATCGAGGGCACCTGGCAGGTGGCGTCGGGGTCGCTGGAGGCGTGGGTCGATCAGGAAGTGGTCTTCGTTGTGCTGGCGCACCGGGCCGGTGTCGCTGTGACCGAAGGCGATGCCGCCGCGCAGCAGGCAGGGCGCGGTGGCCATGTGGTTTTGTGACGCGCTCATGGCTGCTCCTCGAGAAAGGCGCTGCGTTGGGCGGGGTCGGGGATGTGTTCGGCCAGGGCCTGCAACAGCGCCTGGCGGGTGCTGGCGTGGGGCAGGGCGCGGCGCATGACGATGCGGGCGATCGGGCCGATCAGGTAGGTCAGGCGCGTTTCGCTGGCCTGCACGAAAGCGGGGTCCAGCTCGGGGGCTGGGTGTCTGTCGTATCTGTCTGGTGGGGCAGGCTGTCGTCTTGCGGCGGGGTTTCGGTCGTGGCCAGCAGCGCTTCGGTGGCGGCGACGAACTGTTCGCGGCCACGCTCGGAGGGAATGTGCGGTAGCAGGGCGCTGCGCAGGCTGGCGAAGTCGTCGGCGCTGGCCAGGCTGCGCTTGACCAGCAGGCGCGCCAGGGGGCCGATCTGTTGCGACAGCAAAGATTCGAGCTGCGGGCGGAGCTGGCGTTGGCGGGCTTCACGTCGCGGTGCACTGCCTTGGGGTACGCCAGTCAACGGTTGCAGCTTGAGCCAGCCTTGCAGCAGGTTGAGATGGGTGGTGTTGCCCGTGTGTTCCAGATACAGACGGGTGTGCGGGCCAAGGGCAATGCGTGTGCCGGCCAGTTGGTCGATGAGCACGCCTGTGCTGCCGGCTTCGAGGTAGTCGGCACTCTGCAGGCGTGTGCCGGCGTTGGCTTGGTAGACGCTCGTGGCACGCAACAGTTGCACGGGCTTTTCCGCTGCGCTTATCACTCCGATCTCTGCCGGGGCGGCGAGCAGAGGCGAGAGGTGGAGCAGGCCAGCCAGGAGGGGGAGGAGCGCGGTTCTGTTCACGGTTCGGTCATCGTGTGTACGGAAGGGGTAACCCCGGGATGAGCGCAGGCTACCGATTCACGGGGTGCGATGAACGTCAATTTTTTCTATGTATTTCAAGGGGATGAATTGAATGAAATCATGGAATAAAACGGCGGCGGCGGGTGTTTTCGTCATGGGCGCGCGGGTTATTCGTTGGCCTTGCTGGCCCTATCGCGGGACAAGCCCGCTCCCACAGG